>JAIELC010000153.1 GCA_019753375.1 Sphingomonas sp. | reverse complement strand
ACAGCGGTACCGCGCTGTCGGGGGGCCAGCAGCAGCGGCTGTGCATTGCCCGCGCGATCGCGGTCGACCCGGAAGTGATCCTGATGGATGAGCCCTGTTCGGCACTGGACCCGATCGCGACCGCGAAGATCGAGGAACTGATCCATGAACTCAAGGGTCGCTACGCCATCGTCATCGTGACGCACAACATGCAGCAGGCGGCGCGCGTGTCGCAGCGCACGGCCTTTTTCCATCTGGGCAGCCTGATCGAATATGGCGCCACGTCGGATATCTTCACGAACCCGCGCATGGAGCGCACAAAGGACTATATTACTGGTCGCTATGGCTGACCCAACCGGAATCGAGACTCAGAGTGAGCGTGCATACCGTTAAGGCATTTGACGATGAAATCGGGGAACTGCGCGGGCTGATCGCGCAGATGGGCGGTCTTGCCGAACAGGCAATTGCCGCAGCGATGACGGCGTTGAAGCACCATGATCTGGACGCGGCCCAGCGCGTGATTGACGGCGACAAGCAGATCGATGCAATCGAACTGGAAGTCGAACGACTTGCCGTTCAGCTGATTGCGCTGCGCGCACCCCTCGCCGATGATCTGCGCGAAGTGGTCGCCGCGCTGAAGATCGCCGGGGTGATCGAACGGATTGGCGACTATGCCAAAAACATTGCGCGCAGGGTCGCCGCGATCGAGGACCATGGCGATATCGAACCCTTGTCGGTCCTGCCGGCGATGGCCGACATGGCGCGCAAAATGGTACATGACGTGCTGGACGCCTTTGCCGCGCGCGATCCGGCGGGCGCAATCCGCGTGTGCGACAGCGACCGGGCAGTGGATGATTTCTACAACAGCCTGTTCCGGGTGCTCGTCACCTATATGATGGAGAATCCGGCAAGCATCGGCCAGGTCGCGCACCTGCTGTTCATTGCCAAGAATTTGGAACGCGTGGGAGACCATGCCACCAACGTCGCCGAAATGGTCTATTATGCGGCCACCGGCGTCCATATGGGCGAGCGCGAACGCGGCGCCGCCCCCCTTATCTGACGGAGAGATACCCATGGCCCGGGCCAAGATGCTGTTGGTTGAAGACGATGCCGCACTCGCCGAACTGCTCGTCTGGCACTTCAAGCGCGAGGATTTCGAAGTTTCGCACACGCCCGATGGCGAGGAAGCACTGCTGCTCGCCAAGGAGGCAACGCCCGACATTGTCCTGCTGGACTGGATGGTCGAAGGGTTGTCGGGCATCGAAGTATGCCGCCGTCTGCGCCGCATGCCCGAAACCGCCAATGTCCCCATCATCATGCTGACCGCCCGCGGCGAAGAGGAAGACAGGGTTCGCGGCCTGGAAACGGGCGCCGATGATTATGTAACCAAGCCATTTTCGCCCCGCGAACTGGTCGCGCGCGTAGGGGCGGTGCTGCGACGGGTACGCCCGGCGCTGGCGGGCGAACAGCTTACCTATGCGGATATCGAAATGGACACTGTGGGCCATAAAGTTCGCCGCGGCGGCGACGTTGTACCGCTCGGTCCGACCGAATTCCGGCTGCTGAAGCATTTTCTGGAACATCCGGGCTGGGTGTTCAGCCGCGAACGCCTGCTCGATGCGGTCTGGGGCCATGACAGCGATATCGAAAGCCGCACCGTCGACGTTCATATCCGCCGACTGCGCAAGGCGATTAATATCGGGGAAAAGCCTGATATCATCCGGACGGTCCGTTCGGCAGGCTATGCGCTGGACGCGGGAAACTAACCAAACAGGCGACCCAAAACGGCCCTTGCACGCTGGACCTTCACGGCTGCCCGAACGGGCAACCGGGGACAATGTGGAAGGGCCGCGTAAAATAGATGATCGTCGGTCACATCGGTCATGCTCGATCGCGCCGCCACCATTTGGCACGGCCTGACCGCCCATCGCCCCAATTTCCTGGACGCCGATGATCGAACGCACCGGTACCGACGTGATCGGGCGGTCGCCCGCGCCGTTTGATCCGCAGCGGCTTCCCGACGGCGTCTTGTTCGCCTAGGGAAGCCGCAAATCAATCTTGCGGAGTCCAGCTGCCATGACCATTCGTTTCGATAATCGCGTTGCCGTCGTCACCGGTGCAGGCGGCGGGCTTGGTCGCGCCTATGCGCTGGAGCTGGCGCGGCGCGGCGCCAAGGTGGTGGTCAACGATCTGGGCGGCGCCCGCGATGGTACCGGCCATTCCGATGCGGCGCTGAACGTGGTCAAGGAAATTGAGGCGATGGGCGGCGAAGCCATGTCGAATGGCGGCAGCGTGACCGAATATGATCAGATGGTCGCGATGGTTGCCGCCGCCAAGGAACGCTGGGGCCAGATCGATATTCTCATCAACAATGCTGGCGTCTTGCGCGACAAGAGTTTCGCCAAGATGGAACCTGCCGATTTCAAATTTGTCGTCGACGTCCACCTGAACGGCTCCGCCAATTGCACCAAGGCCGTTTGGGAAACGATGCGCGAACAGAATTACGGGCGCATCCTGATGACGGCATCATCAACAGGGCTGTTCGGCAATTTTGGCCAGGCCAATTATGGCGCCGCAAAGCTGGGCCTCGCCGGTCTGACCAAGACGCTCTACCTTGAAGGGGCCAAAAACAACATCAAGGTCAACACGATCGTGCCGGTCGCTGGCACGCGGATGACCGAAGATCTGTTCCCAGCCGAGGCGTTTAAGGCATTTGCGCCGGAAAAGGTCGTCCCGGCAGCGCTCTATCTGGTATCGGAAGACGCGCCATCGAACGCCATTGTCGGTGCCGGCGCCGGGGTTTTCCAGGCAAGCTATGTCACCTTGACGCAAGGCGCGTTGCTGACCGGCGATGATCTGTCACCCGAAGGTGTTGCCGAGCATTGGGCGCAGATCACGGATCGTAGCGGTGAAATTACGCCTGCATCGGGCGCCGAGCAGTCGATGATTATCCTGAAGCATTTGCAGGGCGGCTGAGCCCGATCGCTTCCCCGACAGCGAAGGTCACATGGTGTATTGAATCACTAACACAGTTGTGTTAGCCTCCGGCACAACAGGAGGATCGCATGTACGGGGAAAGTGATATTGATAGCGCGGTGGCGGCGGGGGTGATTACGCCCGACGTCGCTGCCGCATTCCGCAACTACATCGCCAGCGGGCGTTCGGCGCCCGCGGTCGATGAAGAACATTTCCGGCTGCTGACCGGATTTAACGACATTTTTGTCACCATTGCGCTCAGCCTTACCCTCGCGGCAATTGGCTGGATCGGCGCGCGTATTGCCCCCATGGCGGGCGGCGCCGGCGTGGCGGCAGCATCCTGGCTGCTGGCAGAATATTTTACCCGCCATCGTCGGATGGCATTGCCGAGCATCCTGTTGTTGCTGGCCTTTGCAGGCGGTGTGGCTGCCACGCAAATCGGCATTGTCGTCAAGATCAACCCCGATTTGCCGGATCGGATAGACGCGATAATCGGCGCGGGTATCGCGGCGGTTACCGCAGGGGCAACCTGGCTCCACTGGCGGCGGTTCATGGTGCCGATCACGGTTGCTGCGGGCGCGCTCGCGCTGGTTGCGGTAGCGATGGCGCTCACTCTGGCGGCCTTCCCGGCGGCCAAGGACGCGATATACCCGATTACGCTCGCTGGTGGCGCGCTGGTCTTTGCGATCGCCATGTGGTGGGACACGTCTGACAAGGAACGCCGGACCCGCCGCGCTGACGTTGCCTTTTGGTTGCATTTGGCGGCCGCGCCACTGATCGCGCACCCGATCTTCCAGATGCTGGGCGTGTTCAACGCCGATGTTGACGCGGCCAAGGCGGTTGTCGTGCTGGCACTTTATGTGGTGTTCGCGTTTGTCGCGCTGGCGGTCGACCGGCGCGCGCTGCTCGTCTCCAGCCTCGTCTATGTGCTGTATGCGATGTACGCGTTGTTCAAGGGCGCTGGAGCGGTTGAGCTGAGCGCCGCGCTGACCGCCTTTGTGATCGGATCCGCGCTGCTCGTGCTGTCGGTCTTCTGGCACCAGATGCGCTCGCTGGTCGTGAGCTCGCTGGGCGGCTTGCGCGATCGATTGCCCCCGGTGCAGACGTTGGTGCCGGCCTGATCCAAACCGGATTGGTAACCTTATCCCCCCGGTGCGCCCAACGCGCCGGGGGTTTTTCTCACTCGGCGACCAGCTTCATCAATTTGCGTTCGACGGGGGCAAGCACGGCACCCAGATCGGCGCCGCGCTTCAGCACAGCGCCATTCTCCGCAACAAGCGCCCACATGCCCTGGCGATTGCGGAGCGCCGGCCGCTTTTCAATGCGAAATTCAGGACGTTCGGTTGCCCGACGGAAGGCTGCAAAGATCGCGGCATCCTTACCCAGCTCAATCGCATAGTCGCGCCACATGCCGGCCGCGACCATGCGACCGTACAGATCCAGGATCCGGGTCAGTTCAACCCGTTCAAAGCCGATTTGCGATGGCGTGCGGCCCGGCGGGATCGGGAAAGGTGTAACTGTTCCCATCAGGCGCGGTCGCGCAGATCCTCATGCTCGCTCAGCAGCGCATCGAGCCGCTTGCGCAGCGTTTCAATCTCGCAGCGCAGCAGTTCCACCTTTTGCGTCTGCGGATCGAATTGCTCGCTGCAGGGCGTTCCATAGGGGATGAAGGTGGAATCGGCCCGGCCACCATCCACCGAACTGGCGCGCGCGGGAATGCCAACCATCACCGCGCCGGGCGTGACATCCTTGGTGACGACGGCGTTGGCGCCAATCCGCGCGCCGACGCCGACCGTGATCGGGCCGAGCACCTGTGCACCCGATCCGATGATGACGCCGTCAAGCAGCGTCGGGTGGCGCTTGCCGGCGACGCCGTTGTCGGGACTCGTCCCCCCCAGCGTCACGCATTGGTAGATCGTCACGTTGTCGCCGATTTCCGCCGTCTCACCGATCACCGTAAAACCGTGGTCGACAAAGAAATTGCGCCCGATCACGGCACCGGGGTGAATGTCGATCGCCGTCAAAAAGCGCGAGAAATGGTTGACCAGGCGCGCGAGAAAAAACAGCCGAGCCCGGAACAGGGCGTTCGCGACACGGTGGAGGGCCAGCGCATGAACCCCGGGATATAACAAAATCTCCCAACGCGATCGTGGCGCAGGATCCCGCGCCTTGATTGAATCGAGATAGGCAATCAACCGACCGAACATGGCGGGTCCCCTGAAACCGTGGTGTCAGTCTTAACACCCGTCTTATTTGGCAATGTAGGGGTTCGGATTGGCGATTTCCATGCCCGCATCATCGCAAGCCATCTCGCCATATATCCCACTTAATCTATATAGTATTGATCGGTGCTGAATCGTACCGAGCCGCTCCCCTCCGATCGTGCGGTTCAGCGCCACCATCTGGCGTGGGCGTGTGGTGCAGGCGTCGGGGTTGAAACCAATCACTGCATTACTAAATGGCGCGCTATTGATCGATTTAATCGATCTATCAAACAAAAGCTTTCAATTTTTGCTGCGCTGCAAAACGCCCTATCTGCCGCCTCACGACAAACCCCTTTTGGAGACTCGACCAATGGCCCTTATCGGCAGCACGATTAAGCCTTTCACCGCTCAGGCCTACAAACAAGGCAAGTTTGTTACCGTCACCGATGCAGAGGTGAAGGGAAAGTGGGCCGTATTCTTCTTTTATCCAGCCGATTTTACCTTCGTTTGCCCGACCGAGCTGGAAGATCTGGCCGACATTTATCCCGCACTGCAAAAGATGGGCGTCGAAGTATATTCGGTGTCGACCGACACGCACTTCAGCCACAAGGCATGGCACGACACCTCGCCTGCCATCGGCAAGATCGACTATTTCATGCTGGGCGACCAGAACCATGTTTTGAGCACCAATTTCGATGTGCTGCGTGAAGGTCAGGGTCTGGCTGACCGCGGTACCTTTGTCGTCGATCCTGACGGCGTCATCCAGCTGATGGAAGTCACATCGGAAGGTGTGGGCCGCAACGCCCAGGAGCTGCTGCGCAAGATCAAGGCAGCGCAATACATCGCGGCACATCCTGGCGAAGTTTGCCCGGCCAAGTGGGAAGAAGGCGAAGCAACGCTGGCACCGTCGCTCGATCTGGTTGGCAAGATTTAAGAACCCCAAGCCCCCCCTTGGGTCGCACGATGGCCCGGGTCGGCAGCAACCGCCCCGGGCCATTTTGTTTAAAAAGGAATGACGCATGCTCGATGCTAATCTGACGCAACAATTACAGGCCTATCTGGTCAATATCCGTGAACCGATCGAGCTCGTGTCCTCGCTGGGCAACGATCCGAAGTCGGCCGAGCTGGACCAGCTGTTGGGCGAGATTGCCGCTTTGTCGGACAAGATCAGCGTCGTTGCCGGCAATGATCCGCGCGTGCCCAGCTTCCTGATCCGGCGGGTCGGGACCGACATTGCTGTGCGTTTTGCAGGCATTCCGATGGGCCATGAATTCACGTCGCTGGTGCTCGCCCTGTTGCAGGTGGGCGGCCATCCATCAAAGGCCGCGCCAGCGCTGCTCGATCAGGTGCGCGCCCTGGACGGCCAATATGTTTTTGAAAGCTATTTTTCGCAATCATGCCAGAACTGCCCCGACGTTGTGCAGGCGCTGAACTTGATGGCGGTCCTGAACCCCGGCATCACCCACACGGCGATTGACGGCGCGTTGTTCAAGGACGAAGTGGACGCGCGCAGGATCATGGCCGTACCCACCGTCTTCCTGAACGGCGAATTATTTGGTCAGGGACGGATGGAGCTGGAGCAGATCGTTGCCAAGCTCGATCGCGGTACCGAAGCGCGCATTGCCAGCCAGCTTGCCGAAAAAGATCCCTTCGAGGTGCTGATTGTCGGTGGCGGTCCTGCGGGGGGCGCGGCAGCCATCTACGCAGCGCGCAAGGGCATCAGCACCGGTATTGTCGCCGAACGGATGGGCGGCCAGGTAATGGACACGATGGGCATCGAGAATTTCATCTCGGTGGCGCACACCGAAGGACCGAAGCTGGCCGCTGAACTGGAACGCCATGTCCGGGACTATGATGTCGACATCATGACGTTGCAGACCGCGACAAAATTGATCCCGGCCGAACGCGAGGGCGGCCTGCACGAGGTGGTGCTTGCATCCGGCGCGTCGCTGAAAGCGCGGACGCTGATCCTGACGACCGGCGCACGCTGGCGCCAGATGGGCGTGCCCGGTGAGGACCAGTATCGCAACAAGGGGGTTGCCTATTGCCCGCACTGCGACGGCCCATTTTACCGGGGCAAGCGCGTCGCAGTGATTGGCGGTGGCAATTCCGGCGTCGAAGCCGCGATCGATCTGGCCGGCATCGTCGCGCATGTCACGCTGATCGAATTTGACAGCCAGCTCCGCGCCGACGCGGTGCTGCAGCGCAAGCTGTCGAGCCTGGCCAACGTCACGATCATCAAGTCGGCGCTGACCACGGAAGTGATCGGCAATGGCGAAAAAGTGACCGGCCTGGTGTACCAGGACCGAACAGCCAATACGACGCACACAATCGAGCTGGACGGCATTTTTGTGCAGATTGGTCTGGTACCCAACACCGAATGGCTGCAAGGCACCGTCAAGCTGACCGCGCGTGGGGAAATCGATATCTGCGATCGCGGCGAAACGTCGGTGCCGGGTATCTTCGCGGCGGGCGACGCCACGACCGAGCCCTATAAGCAGATCGTGATCGCGATGGGCGCGGGAGCGACGGCCGGTCTATCGGCATTCGACTATCTGATCCGTCTGCCGGCGGAGAATATTGCCGAGGCAGCTTGACCCTTACCAGTCGCGACGTGTCGATCAGCCGCACCTTGGGTAGCAGGTGAACGACAAAATCGCTTATTGCTACGTAACCGGTTGACGGAGAAGATTACTGAGCGCGACCTATCTCCCCACACTGAAGCAGCTGCACTATCTGGTCGCACTGAAAGACCATGGTCATTTCGGGCGGGCGGCAGAGGCGTGCTTTGTGACACAATCAACGCTGTCGGCGGGCATCCGTGAGCTGGAGACGTTGATCGGGGTGGTGCTGGTCGAACGAACGCGCCGCGTGGTGCGTTTTACGCCACTGGGCGACCGGATCGTCGAGAAAGCGCGGCGCGTCTTGCGCGAGGCCGACGAACTGGGCGATCTTGCCCGGGCGGCAGGGCGGCCGCTGTCGGGCGATATGCGGATGAGCGTGATCCCGACGATCGCGCCGTTCATGCTCCCGCGCATCCTGCCGCGACTGCGCGCCGATTATCCTGACCTGAAACTGTTCCTGCGCGAAGAGACCACCGGCCAGGCCTGCGAAGGGCTGCAAAACGGCCGCACCGACTGCGTCCTGCTTGCCCTGCCCTATGCCTGCGGAGACATCGCGGCGCGCCCCTTGTTCGATGACCGGCTTTTTGTCGCGTTTCCGGACGGTGAATTTACCAATCCCCAGCCGGTGATCGGCGCGGAAGATATCGACGAGACTCGCCTGCTGCTGCTGGAAGACGGGCATTGCCTGAAGGAGCATTCGCTGGCGGCATGCAACCGGCCAGAGTTACGCGCCGAAGCAACGATGCTTGGTACATCGCTCCATACCATCGTCCAAATGGTCGATAATGGCCTGGGCGTTACGATCTTGCCCGAAATGGCGGTCAAAACCGGCATTCTTGACCATACCAGCGTGATTGCCCGGCCGCTGCGCGCCGATCACCCCGTCCGCACCATCGCGCTCGCATGGCGACGCGCATCGCCGCGCGAAAAGGACTTTGAATTATTGTCGCAAGTACTCGCCGAAGCGCGCTAACGGCTCGATTCGTCGCTTGAGGGCAACCAATCCACGCCTCATCCGTATATTTTGACAAGTAGGCCGTGCGCGGTTTGCTCTCTTTATGTCAACTGTACGGAGTAGTTATGAAGCGATCGACCCAACTCTCCCGCGCGCTGTTTGCCGGTGTCGCGGTACTCGCAGGAGCCGGCGGAGTGTTCGCCCAAACCACCGCAACCCCGGCGGGCACGCCCGCGACGCAAATGCCAGGTGCTTCGGCCCCCGCCACAACCACATTGCCCCCCAACCCCGAGGTCGGCGGCGCCGCGATGCTGGCGACCAAGACCATCGCCGAAAACGCGTCGGCCGCCAGCAACCTGACCACGCTGGTCGCAGCGGTTGAGGCGGCCGGTCTGGGACAGACATTGTCGTCGCCCGGCCCGTTCACGGTTTTTGCCCCTACCAATGCCGCTTTTCAGCGACTGGCCCCGGGCACGGTCGACACGTTGCTGAAGCCTGAGAACAAAGCGACCCTGACAAAGGTGCTGACCTATCACGTCGTGCCCGGCGTGCTGACATTTGAAGACCTGAAGGCCAAGGCAGCGGCAAATGGCGGAACAGTCACGCTGACAACCGTGGAAGGCGAGCCGTTGCAAGTCGCTGTTAATGGTCGCGTCATTACCTTGACCGACGTGAACGGCAACAAGAGCTATGTGGAAACCGCCGATGTCCGCCAGTCGAACGGCGTCGTTCATGTGGTCAATGGCGTGATCCTGCCAAAGCTCGGCTAACTAGTCAGGAGTGCACTTCTCCCGGTGCGCTCCCCCAGCGCGCGGCGGCGGCAGCGTCGCTGTCGCGCGCTTCGACCCAAGTAGGGACATCGGTGCGGATTTCGCGCTTCCAGAATGGCGCATCGGTTTTCAGACGGTCGATCAGATAGGCGCAGGCGTCAAGCGCGGGCTTGCGGTGCGCGGCAGCCGTGATCACCAGCACCACGCGGTCCCCCGGTCGCATCGGGCCGACGCGGTGAATGATCGTGGCGCCAAGCAGCGACCACCGCTTTGCCGCTTCTTCGCTCAATTCGGTCAGTGCCCGTTCGGTCGCGCCCGGGTAATGTTCCAGCTCAAGCGTGGTCACCCCGTCATCGGCACGCACCAGCCCGGTAAAGCTGGCAATCCCGCCAGCGCCGCCGCCCTCGACCAGTGCGAGTTCAGCCGCAACGTCGATCGGCGCCGACTGAACAACGATACGGATCATCCGCCGGTCACCGGCGGAAAAATGGCAATCTCGCGCGCGCCGGCGATGGCCGTATCGATCGGCACGAATTGCTGGTCGATCGCCGCACGCAGCCGCGTCTTGTCGGCAAAGACATCTGCATATTCTGGTCCCCGCCCGGTCAGCCAATCGATCAGCTGATCGACGGTCGCAATCGACATCGGCGGATCGACGCGCTCTGATCCTTTGCCAATGCGTTCGCGGACCCAGGCGAAATACAGCATCTCAATCGCCATCGCGGTCAGTCCATATGCTTCAGGCCGGTGCGCAGGTAATCCCAGCCGGTAATCAATGTCAAAATGGCGGCCGCCCATAGCCCGGCGAACGCCGCTTGCTTGATCCACGGCAGATCCGGCAAAGCGCCGGCAAGGATCAGCGCGCCCAACGCGACAAGCTGTAGCGTCGTTTTCCATTTGGCCAGCCGCGACACCGGGATCGACACCTGCAGACCGCCCAGAAATTCCCGCAGGCCCGAAACCGCGATTTCCCGCAGCAAAATGATCAGCGCGGCGATGATGTTCAAGCCGGCAATATCGCGGGTGCCGACCAGAACCAGGACCACGGCGGCAACCATGATCTTGTCCGCAATCGGATCAAGGAAAATCCCCAGTTTGGACACCGTGCCCTGGCTTCGTGCCAGATACCCGTCGAGATAGTCGGTCGCCCCGGCCAATACATAAAGCGCGAAGGCGACCGCATAGCCCAGGGCCCATCCGGGCCACCACAGAAACCCGACGAGCAGGGGCACCGCAACGATTCGCGACAGCGTTAGGAGGTTAGGAAGCGTCAGCATCGTGCCGCCCGCTCTAGCCATGCGCGTCGGCTGCGCAAAGCCCCACGCGATAATCCGATTGCCGCTGCAACCGACGCTCGGCTATGGGCGGTTCAGTGATTATCCCGTCGGAGTTCCCATTGTGCCATGCTGAATGCGCTCGGATTACTGAAAGAGCGCCGTTTTCTGCCGATCTTCACGACGCAGTTCCTGGGGGCTTTCAACGACAATCTCTTCAAGACCTCCATGGTCCTGTTTGCGACCTATCAGGTTTACAACGACCCCAAGCTTGAATCGAATTTCAACGCGCTCGCGACGGGACTCGCGATCCTGCCGTTCTTCTTTTTGTCGGCACTGTCGGGACAACTGGCCGATACCACCGACAAGGCGCGCATCATCCGCATCGTCAAATCCGCCGAAATCCTGATCATGCTGATCGGCGCCGCCGGATTAATGATTGCCCGATCGGGCCAATCGACGCTGGGTATCGTGCTGATGCTGGTGGCGGTGCTGTGCCTGGGCGTGCATTCGACATTTTTTGGCCCGATCAAATATGCGATCCTGCCCCAGCATTTGAAGGACGATGAAGTTCTGGGCGGCACCGGGCTGGTTGAGGCCGGCACCTATCTGGCCATCCTGCTGGGCACTGTTGTCGCGGGATGGATTTCGATTGAAGCAGCGTCGATCCTCGTCCTGGTGATTGCCGTTATTGGCTGGTTTGCGGGGCGGCAAGTGCCTCCTGCGCCCCGGCTTGGCCCTGAACTCACGGTCAGTTTCAATCCATTCACCTCGTCATGGCGACTGATCAGCGCCACGATGCACATTCCGCGGCTGTTCATGGCGATTTGTGCGATCAGCTTTTTTTGGACGATCGGCGCGATCCTGATCATCACCTTTCCCCCGCTGGTCAAAAATCTGCTGACTGCCGACAAGGAAGTCGCGAGCCTCGTCATCGCGATTTTCTCGATCGGGGTCGCGATCGGGTCGGTCATCATCAACACCATGCTGCGCGGCGAGATCTCCGCCAAATTCGGGCCGCCTTCGGTGATCGCGATGGGGGTAATGGTCATCGTGTTTTCGCTGGTATCGCGCACCTGGACACCGGCCGCAGACGGGCATCTATATTCGATCACCGAATTTATCGCCCAGCCACGGGCCATTCTGGTGATCGGATCATTGACCGCGATTGCCATTACCGGCGGCATGTTTGTGGTGCCGCTCTACGCGTTTCTCACCACGACCGTGACCAAGGACCAGACCGCGCGGACCGTTGCCGCCAATAATGTGGTTAATTCCGGCGCGATGGTGGTGGGCGCGATTATCGTCATCGCGCTGACCGCTGTCGGCGTTACGCCGCAGGACATGATGTTTCTGGTTGCCGCCATGTGCGTGGTGTCGGCATGGCTGGCGCAGCAATTGCACAAATTGTGCGACTAGGCTGATACCCTGACGATGGATGTGCCGACGCTGCGCCGCTGATGGGCAGGAAGAGCGCGGATCAGTAGATGAAGCTGTAAATGCAGATGAAAAAGGCCGTGAAGCTGAGGACAAACAGCTTCAGATCCTGATCATCATTACGCGCAGCCTTGATCGACGACCGTTTGCCGTCGCGCACCGTCGGCGGCAAAGTGCGGCGGAAAGGATGCCCGGCGGGCGATGCGACGAGGGTTTGTCCGTTTGCCATGCCCAAATGTTAATCATTTGTTTACCATTTCTGCCAGCGCAAAAGATGGTTAACGCGCAGCTTCTGGTTGCCCATCCGAAATTGCCCGACGGGGCACCAGCAATCGGCGCGTCGCGATGCCGGTTCAGCAATGATCTTGATGCACGGCAGCGCGGCCGGTGACGCAAATCGGATCAGCGAGTCAGCGGCAAATCGCCCGGACCAAAGTGCCGATCAGGCCGGCTCACCACCAAAGTGTGCCCAGAAATCGTCCCGGTTGTTGGTGCGGGGGAATGGTGTGTCGGGCACGGTCACGCCAAGAAAGGCACAGAGCGGTTCCCAACCTTCGGCGACATCGAACACCAGCAGCCGCTCTGGCGGTATCGCTGCACGGACATCGATCTCGCGCTGGCGAAAGACCGCACTCGCATGGTCGCGGTCGGCCGCGCGGCCATTGAACGTCTGCTCGCCGACCATCTGGCCAACCGCGGCGCCCATCCTGATAACGTTGGGCGGCAACGCCAGGGTGTGACCGATCGCAAGGAATTTGCCGATCGTGCCGTCAAAGCTGTTCCACCATGCCGCTTCCGGCCGCACGCTATGGACGATTTTCGCGTCGGGATAGGCAGCGGCAAGCTCGCGCCAGACATGCGCGCCGGGCCAATCGATCTGCGCGCCATAGCCTTCGAAGACATCTGCCCAGTCAACCGCCTCCCCGCGCGCGACGGCGCACCAGTAATCGATTTGCGCCGGGTTCGGGAAAACTTCCTCCATATGGTGGCATGGCCCAAAGCCGAGTTGCTCCAGCGCATCCTTAAGCGAACGCGTGCCCGTGCGGCCAAAGCCCGATCCGATGACTGATAGCGTCATGACAATTCCCCCATGTCCCCCGGGGAGAAGACTAAACCCAATGGAGATTGTTTCACAATGGCGGGAGCGGCGCTGTCAGGCGCGGCGCCAAGCGTTGGCAACCAGGCAGTTTGATACATCAATGCCGTTGGTAACCGGGCAATTCGAGACTTTTAGCGGATTCCAGACCTGGAAACGCCATTCAGCCTGCACGGCCAGGTAATCGGATTCACCTCAACCGCGGCCAGCGCCTGCCGGAAAAATCTATCCCTTGGAAGCCGGCGTGCGCTTAGCGGCGGCGAGAAAAGTGGCGGGGACTTCGCTGGGATCGAGCGGAAAGTGAAACTCGACGCCGAACACGCGGTTGTCGATCCATGTGACGCGGCAGCGCGATTCAAGATCGTCATAAACGAGATGGACGTCGGTGCCGACGGGTGGTGGATTGGGCGCTTCGAGCCGGGCGCCCTCAATCGACAAATCCCTGACGCGCACCTCGAACGACTCTGTGCCCAGCCTTGCATGGGTCACAAAGAAAACGCGAGATCTGGGAAATGCGCGCTTTGCCCGAACGGGACTGGTCGTCACTTTCAACTCCGGCACATTAATTCACGGAGCACCTTGGCGCAAAAAACCTAATCTAAGGTGAAACCCCGGCGATATGTGCGGATCGATACGATTGGTGATGCGCAGACGGGCGCTGTCTGGTCGCAATCTCGCCTTGGGAAACGGCGATCCGCACGGGGCATTGGCAGGGGGCGGTGGCAGGGCGCGCGACCGGCGCAGGACTTGGGGCTTTCCGCCAGATGCCAGTCAGGCCAGCGGCCGCTGTTACCTCTGTAACAGCCATCCGTAAAA
>JAIELC010000127.1 GCA_019753375.1 Sphingomonas sp. | reverse complement strand
GCGTGGTTCTGGCGCTGATGATCGCGATCGAATACATCGCAACGCGGCGGCGACAGATGCTCGGGCGGGCGCGGCGCTGGCCCGCCAATATCGCAATGGTGGCGATTGATACGCTGACGGTGCGCCTGATGATCCCGGTCGCGGCAGTGGGGGTGGCGGCTCTGGTTGATCGGCAGGGCTGGGGGTTGCTGCATCAGACAATGCTCCCCGAAAGCGTGCGGGTCGTCGCTGCCGTGGTGCTGCTCGATCTGGTGATCTATGCCCAGCATGTCGGCCTTCATGCCGTGCCATTATTGTGGCGGATCCACCGGATGCACCACAGTGATCCTGAAATTGATGTCACGACGGCGCTCCGGTTTCACCCCGCCGAAATCATCCTGTCCTTGCTGCTGAAGTTTGCCGCTATCATTATTATCGGCGCCTCGCCTCTGGCCGTCCTGATCTTTGAAATCGTGCTGAATGCAACGGCGATGTTCAACCACAGCAATATTGCCCTGCCGGCGTGGCTTGATCGATCGCTGCGGCTGGTTGTTGTCACCCCCGATATGCACCGCATTCATCATTCGGCGATCAGGCACGAGACCGACAGCAATTTCGGTTTCAACCTGCCATGGTGGGATCGCCTGTTCGGTACCTATCGCGCCCGGCCCGAACATGGGCAGACCGATATGGTCATTGGGCTTGCGGATTTTCGCAGCGCGGCCGATCAACGGATCGACCAATTGCTGCTGCAGCCGTTCAGACAGCAGGCGCATGAAAAGGGATGACAATGGCTGATATGATTGATCAGGGACGGCCGGCAAGCGGTCTGACGCGTGTGGCGCTGGGCCTGAGCGTCGGCGGATTGCTGGCGGCAATTGTCGCAGCTGTCGGCAGCGGTTCGGGCAGCTTTGGTTTCAAGATCGGCCTGTTGCTGCTGGTGTTGGGGTTTTTGGGGGCGGTTATTGGCGGTGTGCTGGCGGTGATCGCCTATGCGCGCGGGCGCCGACGCGGTGGCGCGAATGGCCGCATGACGCTGGTTGCGCTCGGCATCGCGCTGGTCTTTGGGGGATATGTCGGCGGGCAGATTTCGACCGCGTTCAGCGTGCCGCCGATCCACGACGTGTCAACCGATCTGGTCGATCTGCCGCGCTTTACCACGCTGCCGGTGCGCGCCGATAATCTGGCCGACATTCCGTCGGGCGGCGATGCGGCGCTGGCCGCGATGGCGCCGCAGGCGCGGTGGGCAGCGATCCACCGCAAAGCCTATGGCGATATCCAGACCCTGCACCTGCCGCTCGATACGGCGCTGACCATGAAGCGCGCGACCGCGCTGGTCCAGCAGCGCGGCTGGGCAATTGCCAAGGTTGATGCGGCCAGCGGGACGATCGAGGCCACCGATACCTCGCGCTTCTTCCGCTTCAAGGACGATGTGGTTATCCGCGTGCGGCCCGATGTGTCGCCGGCGGGCGGGGCGATTATCGATATGCGGTCAATCAGCCGCGTCGGCCAGAGCGATATCGGCGTCAACGCGAAGCGAATCCGCGCTTTTCTGGCCGACATGAAAAAGGGGTGATCGCGGCCCCTGGCCGGCACAGGCGCGCGGCAAGCACCCTTGCTGTCAGGCGCGTTGCTTGAACACCAGCCGCGCCGCCATGCTGCGCTGGATAATGGTGATCACGCACAAGGCGGTAAAGAGGCCGGCCAGCATGGGGAACGCGGTGGGCCAAACGCACATCGCGACGAAGAAGGCGATGGTCTCGCCACCTTCGGCAAGGCCGGTATTGTAGAAAAAGCTCTTGTCGCCGTGCGCTTCGGTTGAAAGCCCGCGTTGGGCCGCCAGCACGGCAAAGGCAAGGAAGCTGATCCCCGTCACCGTAAAGCACGCAACCAGGACCAGCGCCGGGCGCAGATTGGCCGGGTCGGCAACGCCAAACCCGACCGGGACCGCGACATAAAAGGCAAAATCGCACACAATATCCAGATAGCCGCCAAAATCGCTTTTCTGCGTTGCACGCGCGACCGCGCCGTCCAGACCGTCGAGCAGCCGGCTGAGCAGCACCAGCGCCAAGGCCAGCAAGAACTGACGTTCGGCGATCGCCACCGCGCCGCCAATGCCGATCGCCGCGCCGATCAGCGTGACGAGATTGGCGGTCATGCCCGCGCGCGCCAGCGACCGGCCGATCGCATTGAGCGGTGGATCAATCAGCGGGCGGAGGCGGGCATCGAACATGCGTTCAGCCAAAGCTGACAAGGCCGATGACCGCGCCGGTCATCGCGGAGGCACAATTGCCCGCGATCCATGATTTGAAACCCAGCGCCGATACATCGGCCCGCCGCGCGGGACACAAGGTGCCGATCGTCGACACCAGCAAGCCAATGCTCGCCAGATTGGCGACACCGCACAGCGCGTAGGTGACGATCAGCGTGCTTCGCGGATCAAAGGTGCCGGGGGGCAGCGCGGCAAGATCAAGATAGGCGACATATTCGTTCAGGACCGTCTTGGTGCCCATCAAGCCGCCGGCGGCCGATGCCTGATCCCACGGAATACCGATCGCCCACATCAGCGGCGCAAACAGCCAGCCCAGCGTCCGGCGCAGCGTGATCGGCGCACCGTCGACCAGCGGGATGACGCTCAGCATCTGATCCACCAGCGATACCAGCGCAAAGACCACGATGATCACCGCGATCACCGCCAGAAACAGCTGCAATCCGTCCATCGTCCCGCGAATGATCGCATCGATGCTGCTGTCATAGCGCAGCACCGGCGCGTCCTTGTCCTCGGCGGTGTCGCCTGCCCCGGGGACCATCAGCCGCGCGATCAGCAATGCCGCGGGCAGCGAAATCAGCGACGCCGCGATCATATGGCTGACCGCGTTGGGCACGGCTTTTGACAGGGTTTGCGCATACAGGATCAGGATCGCGCCCGATATCGTCGCCATCGTCAGCGTCATGATCGCGAACAATTCGGACCGGCTCATCCGGTCAAAATATGCGCGTAGCACCAGCGGCGATTCGACCACGCCCAAAAACACCGTCGCCCCCGCGCCCAGCCCCACCACGCCGCTGATGCCCAGCGTGCGCTGCAGCGCCCAGGAAAGGCCCCGCACGATCCAGCCCAGAATGCGCCAATGCCACAGCAGTGCCGACAATGCCGAAAAGACAATCACCAGCGGCAGAATCTGGAACGCGATGACGACCGGCGGCGCCGCGCCATCGGCCAGCGCAAAGGGCAGCGGCGCGCCCCCCAGATAGCCGAACATATAGCTTGAACCCACCCTGGTGGCGCGCTCCACCGCGGATACGGCATTGTTGGCAAGGCCAATCGCGCTCCAGATCAGCGGCACGCGCACCACCACCAGCGCAATGCCGATCTGCAGCGCCAGCGCGCCCGCGATCCAGCGCCAGCTGGGGCGCAAGCCGCGGTTTTCGGAGAGCGCCCACGCCAGACCGAGCAGCAGCGCGATGCCGATCAGCCCCTGAAAATGTGCCAGCGCTTCAACCACCCAATGTTCCGATCAGAATTTCCACGACGCGCCGAACTGGAATTGGCGCGGCGCCCCGGCATTGCGCTGGACGAAGGGCGCGCCGCCGCCGAACTGCACCTGATTGGACGTGCTGGCAGCGTTGGCAAAGCCCGACAAGTTATTTGCATTGAACAGATTGAAGATGTCGACGCTGAATTCGATCGCGCCAAGCGGCAGCGCGACGGCATATCGCGCGCCAATATCGACCTGGGTCGACCAGGGCAGTCGGCCGGTGTTGCGGCCAATACCGGGATATCGATCCGAATTGCCGACAAACGCCTCGCCAAATGACTGGCCATCGCCGTTCAGGTCTTGCGTGCCGAAAATGCTGGCATCGGGAATTAAGTTGACCGGCTGGCCCGACTGGAACAGCCCGGCGGCGGTCAACGTCAGCCCCTTGACCGGATACAGCGTTCCGACCGCCGAAATCACGTGCCGCCGGTCATTGGCCGACGCACCGAAATCGGCCGCGAAGTTATTCGCGTTCGATGCACGAAAGTTCAGATCATCGGTGTCGTTGGTCAGCCGCGACAGCGTGTAGGACAAACGGAACGCGTAAATATCGTCGCCGCGCAGCTTGTTGAGCTGAACGTTGAGCGCGGCATAGGTCGACCGTCCGCCGGTTTCCGACACGGTAATCTGCCGCCCGCCGCCTGGTACAAGTGCAACCGGCCGCGTGGCATCCGCCGCTGCCTGGGTACGGACCAGACCAAGCTGCGACGCCAGCGCAATCCGCGCGGCATTGTCGGGCAACGCCCGCAGCGCGGCGATGTTCGCGGCGGTCAGATTGGCCAGATTTGGGGTGAACGATGATGGCGCGTTCAGGTCGCGCAGCCGCACCAGATTATACGACCGGTTATAGATCAGATCGACCGCAACCGAGAGCGTGCTGCTTGCCTGATATTGATAACCCGCGCTGAATTGCAGGCTGTACGGGCTGTCATAGCCATTGGGGTTCAGGATGCGGACCTCGTTGATCGTCGCGGTACCGCGCAGCGCCTGCACCGCCGATGGCGACGGGCACGCGCTGACGGTGGCGCAGGCGGGCGACACGGTCAGATTGCCGTCAAAGGTCAACGGCGCCAGCGATACGCCGGCGGGGATGATCCCAAGCTGCTGTAATTGCGCCAGCTGCCCCTGCAGAGCCGCCGATGTCGTATTGCGCTGGAGCGCGTCGGAAATCACCGTGTACGGGATCTTGCCATAAAAAAGGCCGGCGCCGAACCGGATCGCCGAGCGCGCATCCGGCTTGTAATTCAGCGCCAGACGCGGCGCGATATTGTCGGTGTCGCCGCCACGTCCGCCCTGGGCGGTGAGCGAGTCATAATCCCAGCGCAACCCGAGCGTGGCGGTAAGCTTTGGCCCGACCTGCCATTCATCCTCGACGTACAGCGCGCCAAGCGTCTGACCGGTGCCAAAGCTTTGCGGGCGCAACTCGACCGAATAATCGATCACGCGCGGATTAAGCGAAAGGATGTCGCTGGCACCAAGCGACGTTCCCCGATTGAGCGCCCTGACGGTCGCAATCTGGGCAGGGGTCAGCTCCACGGTAAAATTGCCATCGGCATTACCGCCGCCCAGCAACGCAAAGTCCGAATGGATCAGATCGGCGCCAAACGAGACACGGTGATCGCCAAACCGCCGCTGCAGCTTCTGGCGAGTCTGCCAGGTTTCCTCCAGATCGTTGAAAACAAACCCCGGATGCCCAACGACGCCCACCGTCAGCCCGGTCTGGTCGCGGATCGAAACCTGCGGACCGGGACCATTTTTTGCCCGACCATAATCCCACCGAAAACGGCTGAACTGCAGCGCGCCTTCATAATTCCAGACATCGCCCGAATAGGTCGCAGACAGGGCAACCAGGGTTGATTTGCGATCCTCGTTCGATCCGGCCGAAGGGAACGTCACATTGCCGCCCCCCAGCGAACCGCCCGGGCGGTCAACCGAGACATGACCAAAATTGCCGCGAAGCGCGAGGCTCCAGTCGTCGGTCAACCGGTGGTCGAGCCGGAATGATCCCAGATAGAATTCGTTGGTCCCGGTGATATTGCCGACCGCCCCCAGCACCGGGGCGTCGATCACGTTGGTATTGATATCGCGGGTATATTCCAGATTGGCATAGAAAAAGGTCTTGTCCTTCACCAGCGCGCCGCTGATCGACCCGCCGCCCTGATAGCGCTGAAAGCTCTCCCCAACCGGGTTGCCGGTCAGGTCGCGCCGGGGATAGGCTGATGCGGCGTCGATGGGGCGGCCCGGCCGGATCAGCGTATAGGCTTCGCCGTGCAGATCGTTGCTTCCCGACGGCGTGGTGTAATTGACGATGCCATTGGCGGTACGGCCGAACGCGACCGAATAGCTGTTGGCGAGCACCGTTACCTCGCGGGTAAAGCCAAGCGGTACCGGGAATTTCAGCCCGCCCAGAAAATTCTCATTATTGTCGAGTCCATCGATCAGATAATTGGTGAAAAGACCATTGGCCCCGTTGATCGAAACAACGGGGGCTTCGGGAAAGAAGCCGGTCGACGCCACGACATTGGGGAGCCTTATAAGCGCGGTGACCACGTCGCGGCCTTCAATCGGCAGCGCTTTCAACGTTTCAAGCGGCAGCGAGGACGAAATTTCGGCATTGACGGTATTGATCCCCGTCGTTGCCCGACGGCTGGTGACGACAATATCGCCGGTCGCCCGACCAACCGATAAGGTAATGCCGCGAATAAAATCGGACCGCAGCACAACCCCCTGGGTCGATTGCGCCGCATAATCGGCTCCCGCCGCAACCGTGATGCGATATTGCCCGCCGGTCGTCAGGCCGTCGAGCCTGACCTGCCCGTTGTCATCGGTCTTCACCACCCGGCTAAGGCCGATATCGGCATTTTCGATCGTCACTTCGGCGTCGGTAACCGGCGCGCCGCCTTCGTCGCGCACGACCGTGATTTGCAGGCCGGCCTGCTGCGCCATTGCCGACATCGGCGCGATGAGCGCAGCCAGTGTTGCAGAAGAACGCAAAAAACGTCGAGTGATCATCATATTACTCCCCCTGTTCGGGTTACGCTGGCAGGCGCAATTTGGTTACGGATTAATGTGGGCTAGGGTTGAAAACGGCACGGCGATCCTCGTCGCACCAAATGGAGATCGGCGTAGGCGGCATGGGCGACGCCGCCGGTATTGTCGGTATCGGTCGACAGCGCGATCAGCGATATCCGACCGGCTCTGGTGCCAAACTGGCCTTGCATGTCGGCCGCAAGGTCGCGGCGCTCGCTCACCCATTGTCCCGCCTGGCCATTACCCGATTGCAGCACGATCATCCGCGCGCGATCGGTATAGGCATTGGGCAGGATTGTGCCTTGCCTCGCCTTGTTGTCCCAAACATAATTCAGCGCCCCATCGGGCAACAACTTGCCGAACCGTGCCCGACCCAAAGACAGTTTGACGCGCGTCCCAAGGGACAGGGTATCGCGCGGCAGGCGAAGCCCGACCAGCACGCGCGCGGCCTGGTCGTCGCCTTTTTTGGTGCGGATATCGGCGCGATCAATGACGCCCGCGATCCACCACCGCCAACACAGGATCGGCGTCTGGTCGATGGCAAGGTCAACTTCGCGCGCAAACAGTGCCTGGCTGTGATCGGCATAGGCCTCGATCGCGGGGACGCCGTCCTTGCGACCGGCAACATAACGTGTGGGGGGGATTGCCTTGTTCAGCGGCACGACCGCCCAACCCCGCGTGCCCGTGCCAAACCGGCCAAGCGGCACCATGTCGGTTGTCGTGCCATCGGGCGCGGGCGCTTGTGCTGCCGCCCCCTCTCGGTTGGCCGTATCCGGGGCTGCGCGGGCGGGCGCTATCGCCAATAAAACCAGTGTCGCCAGATAGGGCAGGCTGACGAGCGCGATCAACCCGCGCGACCAGCGCCGGCGCGCCGCGCGCAATAAATGCCACGCCATGAACAGGCCAAGCATTGCCTCAAAAATCATGACGGGCACGCCGAAATGGGCCGCGTCGTAATAGGAAACCGGGGAAACAAATTTCCAGGCCGAAAGCGGCCAGAAATGCATATGCGCGTCTTCGCGGTGACATAGAAAATCGACGCACGCATGCGCCAGTCCGGCAGCGGCAGCGGCCAGCATGATTGCCGGCCAGCGGGCGGCCGGCGCCAAGCGACGCGCCGCCAGCGCGAACAGCAGCGCGATTGGCCAGAGGATCAGGCTGTGGCTTACCCCGTTGATGTGCTGCCACCAGGGCTGGAAATAATCATGGCCAAAGATTTGCCGGGCGCTGTGCCCCTGCAGACGCAGCATCGCAACGGTCACGAACATGGGGACATCCGGGGCCATGCCGGCAAGGCTGGCCACCGTCATCAGCACCGCATCACGCTGGCCGAAAAAATACGCCCCGATCAGGGCATGCGATTGGGTCTGCACGCCGTCAGCTGTCCGCGTTGATCAGGAAATGGTCGGTCATCCCGCTTTGTTGAGCTGCCAGTCATAGGCAAGAAAGCTGATGCTGAGCTGTCCTGCTTTCGCTTTGGCGGCCAGCGCAGGGTTCAGCCCCAGGCTATCGGCATAAAGCGCGAAGAATGCCGACAATGTCCTGGCGCCGCGCCAGCCCTTTTCGAAATCGCCGCGATACCATTTGAAAATGCTCGACACGGCAACGCCATTGCCATCGGCCCGGTTGCGACTGCGGTCGCTCAAAAACCCGCGCGCCGCCGCATCAAGTTGTGCGTCGATCGTTGCGCCGCGATAGGCAGCGCGCGCCAGCGCCGGACACCCGATACTGGCGCAGTTGACCGCGAAATGGATGCGCGGATCATTGTAACGGCCGCTGCCGCGGATCAATCCATGCTCAATATCGTCAAGCGTCACCGTCTTGCCGAGCAACGTGATAAACGGCTTTGACCATGGCCCCTGGATAAACCCGCCCAGATCCTTGATCGATTTGATCCGGGGATAGCCGGTCAGAATTAACTCGACGGTCGCCGCGTTATAGACATTGATCAGAAAGGCCAGCTGGTCAGGCTTTGACCAGCCATCAAAGGTAGCGCGGCTGACCTTGCCAGCCGCCGACAGATAGCCGCTCAACGCCGCGCGGTCGCGCGCCATCCCGTCATAGCGGACTTGCGATGCCACCCCGCCGCGAACCACGACGACATGTCGCTTGAGCAGATCATCCCAGGCCGCGTGATCAAATGACTGGGCGTGCGCGGTCACCGGCACGATCATCAACAGCATGGCAACAATCATTTTGAACATTGCTTATCCTCTCATCCAGCCGTGATATCGTTCCAGCCACCGCAAAATGCCCTGCGGGGCATGGGCGCGTTTCCATTCACCGGCCGCGTATTTATTGGCTTCGGCCAGGGTGGGGTAGGTATGGATCGTCCCCAATAATTTGTTGAGCCCAAGACCATATTTCATCGCGAGCACATATTCGGCAAGCAAATCGCCGGCGTGCTCGCCGACAATGGTGACACCCAGAATGCGGTCCTTGCCCGGCGGGGTCAACACTTTGACGAAGCCGGTTGTCGCGCTGTCGGCGATCGCCCGGTCCAGCTCGTGCAGGGGATACAGGGTCACTTCGCAAGCGATGCCCTTTTCCTGCGCCTCTGCTTCGCTCAGGCCAACGCGGGCGACTTCGGGATCGGTAAAGGTCGTCCACGGAATAACGCGGTAATCGGCCTTGAACTTGCGAAAACGGCCGAACAGCGCGTTGACCGCCGCATACCAGGCCTGGTGGGCCGCGACATGGGTGAACTGATAAGGTCCGGCAACGTCGCCTGCCGCATAAATATTGGGGTAGAGCGTCTGCAGATACTCGTTGGTGATCACGGTCTTGGCCGTCTCGATCCCCAGTGTTTCCAGGCCATATCCCGTCAGGCGTGCCATCCGTCCAACCGCGACGATCAGATAGTCAAACCCGATCTCGGCCTCTGTGCCGTCGGCGTCGACGATCAGAAACTGTCCACTGTCGCGGCGTTCGCAGCGAACGGCTCGCGTACCGGTTCGCACGTCAATGCCATCCGCGCGGAAGCGGGCTTCAACCAGCGTCGAAACATCCTCGTCCTCGCGGGCCATGATGCGCGGCGCCATCTCGACCTGCGTGACCTTGGACCCCAGTCGCGCAAAGCTTTGGGCGAGCTCGCACCCGATGGGACCGCCCCCCAGCACGACGATCCGGCCGGGCAGCGCACTTAGCGTCGCAAAGTGGTCCCACATCGTATCGCTGGTGACATAATCGACGCTGTCCAGCCCGGGAATTGGCGGCACAAAGGGCGTGCCGCCGGCGGCGATCACGATTGACCGGGTGGTGAGGCGCTGCTCGTCCCCGTCGTTTCGCTTGATCGATACCGTCCAGGGATCGACGATGGTGGCATAGCCCTGGACCACATCAACCCCCAGGCCGGTATAGCGTTCGACGCTGTCGTGCGGTTCGATATCGCGGATAACCTGCTGCACGCGCGCCATCACCGCCGCAAAGGGCACAACGGGTTCGGCATCCGTCAAGCCGTAATGGCTGGCATGGCGCGTCTGGTGCGCCAGCTTCGCGCTGCGGATCAGCGCCTTTGACGGTACACAGCCGAAATTGAGGCAATCGCCGCCCATTTTGTGGGCTTCAACCAGCGTGACCTTGGCCTTTACCGTCGCGGCGATGTACGCCGATACCAGCCCGCCGGCCCCACCGCCAATCACGATAAGGTTACGATCGAACCGGCGGGGTTTTTGCCATCTGGCATAAACCTGGCGCGCCTTGACCCACCCGATAATCGCGCGCGAGATCCACGGAAAAATGCCCAGCGCGACGAACGACGCGATCAGCGTCGGCGATGCAATGCCGCTCAGCGACGTGATGCCGGCCAATTGCGTGCCCGCATTGACGAAGACAATGGTGCCCGCGAGCAT
Source organism: Sphingomonas sp. (assembly GCA_019753375.1). Classification (GTDB taxonomy): domain Bacteria; phylum Pseudomonadota; class Alphaproteobacteria; order Sphingomonadales; family Sphingomonadaceae; genus Sphingomonas. The sequence goes on along the minus strand of JAIELC010000127.1, from coordinate 3,952 downwards.
GCCCAGCTGGCTGACAATGTAGAAAGTCCCGGCGCGGATCGTCGTCAGGCCCATCAGCAGATTGACGAGGAAGAACGGGAAAGCGGGCACCAGCCGCAAGGTGAACAGATAGAATGCGCCATCGCGCGCCACCCCCGCATCGATCGCCCGCAGCCGATCACCAAAACGGCCGCGCACGGCATCGCGGAACAGATAGCGGGACGCGAGAAAGGCCAGCGTCGCCCCGATCGACGACGCGAACGACACAATCACCGTTCCAATGACCAGCCCGAACAACGCCCCGGCGGCAAGGGTCAGAATCGCCGCACCGGGCAATGACGCCCCCGTCACCGCGACATAAATCAGGAAAAAGACGGCGATCACCACCACCGGCGACTGGCGGTAATGGTCGCCAAAAGTCGCCTGGCTGGCCTTCAACGCGTCAAGCGTCAGGAAATGGCCAAGGTCGAAATAGAAATAGGCAATCGCAATTGCTGCCAGCAGGATCAGGATGACAAGCCGCTTCATAATATCAAAACCCGTATGTTGCCCGGCGGCCCTATCACGGCGCCCCGAAGCGGCCAACGGGGCCACATCACCGCGCACCGGCGAAAACCGGCAAACACCCTCTAAAACGGTTCGTCGCGGTGTTCACCAGCCAGTTTTCGAAAATAACAAAAAACAAATCAAACAATATGTTGATCGAGAGCCTTTTGGCGGCGCATCCAGGCGCGGCCATCGTGATGCCGATTTGTCATGGTTGCCATGTCCAATTGGCATTTCACGTGGCGCTGCCCTAGACCCATGATCGCCGCGCAATCAAGGAGCCAACCATGCGGATCAAAAGCCCCCACACCCTGTTTCTGAGCCTGTTCGGGGCGATACTGATCGGATCGCCGGTGCTGGCGCCGGCGCTGGCGATTGCCGCGCCGGTCGCGGCCGAGGCCGATCCTGCCGCGGGTGTGACCAGCACCGCGAACAGCGCGGGCGTCCTGCGGCTGCGCAGCAATCACAATGTCGACGAGACAGTCGCGCGGATCCGCGCGGCGCTGGCAGCAAAAGGCATCCGGTTTTTTGACGCGATTGATCAGCATGCGCTGGCGGAGGATGCCAAGCTTGCGCTTGGCAAGTCGACATTGGTGCTGTTTGGCAATCCGCCGCTGGGCGTGCAGTTCCTGCAGGCCAATCGCTATGCGGGCCTCGACTGGCCGGTGCGCATGCTGGTCGTCGAAGAGAGCGACGGGTCGGTATGGCTCGCCTGGAACGATTTCGCCTGGATCAAACAGCGCTATGCGCTCACCGACCGCGATGCGCAGATCAACATGGCCAATGAGGTCGCAGCGTCGATTGCGACCGAGGCGGCCCGTTAGCAGCGCATGGCCAGCATGAGCTTGTTTGCACCCGCCTTTGCGATCGCGCTGCTTTGCGCGGGGGTGATGGGCTTTGCCATTCAGCGCGGTGCAACCTGCATGGTCGCGGCGGTCGACCGGTTGGTGGTTGATCGCCGCCCCGATCGGCTCGTTGCGCTGGGTGAGGCGAGCTTGTGGGTTGCGGCCTGCCTCTCGCTCGCGGCGCTGGCGGGATGGAATAATTCGCTCCCTGCCGATTATCCGGTCACGGCCTGGACAATAATCGGCGGCGTGCTGCTGGGTCTGGGTGCCGCGATCAACCGCGCGTGCGTATTTGGTGCGGTTGCGCGGCTGGGGTCGGGGCAAGTCGCTTATAGTGCAACGCCGATCGGCTTTTTCGCCGGGTGTCTGACGATCCAGCCGATTGCCCTGGCAGCGGCAACGCCGGCAAAGACGATGGCAAGCGGCCCGGCCTTCTGGGCGGTGCTGGCAATCAGCCTGCCCGTCCTCGCCTGGCGCAGCATGCGTCTTGGCAGCGCCGCGCGATCAAAGATGCTGGCCGCCCATGTCTGGTCGCCGCATGTCGCCACGGCGGTCATTGGCATTGCCTTTGCCATCATGGCCCTGGCTGTCGGCCCATGGGCCTATACCGATGCGCTGGCGCAGCTTGCGCGCGGGATGGCGATGGACAGCGTCGCACGGAGCGTCTTGTTCCTGGGGTTGCTGGGCGGCGCCATTGCTGGCGGCTGGACAGCCGGCCTGATCAGAGTCCAGCGCCCGTCGGCCTCGCGCGTCATACGCTGCTTCGTCGGCGGCCTGTTGATGGGCTGGGGCAGCATTTTGATCCCCGGCGGCAATGACGGCCTGATCCTGACGGGATTGCCGTTTTTGCTGCCTTTTGCTTTTGTCGCGCTGGGCGCAATGACAATAACCATCGCAGCGGTTAGCTGGGCAATGCGCACACCGGCATTGGAACCCGCTGCCGGAATGCGGTAAGGACGGTTATCGAGGCCTCATCAGGGGATGGACAGAGGCTATGGAAATGCAACAAGTGCGCTACTTCCTGGCCCTTGCCGGGACGCTTAACTTCACGCGTGCCGCCGAAGAGTGTAACGTCACCCAGCCGGCCCTGACCCGCGCGGTCAAGCAATTGGAAGAAGAGCTGGGCGGCGACTTGATCCGGCGCGAAGGGCGGCTGAGCCACCTGACGGATCTGGGCCTCAGGATGCTGCCCCTGCTGCAGCAATGCTATGATAGCGCGCTGACTGCCAAATCACTGGCCAGCAAAGTGAAAAAGGGTGAAGTGGCGTCGCTGGCACTTGCGGTGTCCCAGACATTGAACCTCAATCTGTTGCTTGAGCCGCTGGGCGAAATGCACCGAAGCTTTCCCGGCCTTCAGCTAAAGCTTCGTCGCGGGACCGGCGCGCAGATTGCGGCAATGCTGAAAAACGGCGATATCGATATCGCGATTGGCGGGCCGATCGGCGATGGCTGGGACCGCCTGGAAATCTGGCCGATGTTCGAAGAAAGCTTTGGTCTGCTGGTTGGGCGCGACCACCATCTGGCGATGCGCAATGACATCGACCTCGACGTCGAACTGATCAAGGAAGCGCGGCTGCTTGTTTCTGCCGAGCACGACCATGCAGAAATGGATACGGCGGCACTGCGGCGTGCCGGTATCAGCCTTGATCACGCGCACGAAGTGGATTCGGTCCGGGATCTCGAAGCGCTGGTCGTGGCCAAGCTGGGGGTCGCGATTTTGCCGGTCAGCACGCTCAGGTCGTCGCGCGTCGTTCAGATCAATTGCTCGGCGATCAATATCGGCCGGACCGTCGCGGTCTACAGCGTTTCAGGGCGACCGCGATCGCGCGAAGTATCGGCGTTGCTCAATCTTGTCCGGTCGACCGACTGGAGCCAACGGCTAGCCGCGGACGAGATCAACTTCGCGTAGCAGATCGTCGATTTCCATCCGGCGGCGATAGTCCGGATCAACGTGGCGCGCTCTTACCACGCCGTCGGTGCCCACCACGAACACCGCAGGGATGGGCAGCATCCATCCTTCATAACCCTGATAGCCGGGTATGTCCCAGCCGGCGCTTGCGATCATCGACGCCATTGCTTCGTCGACCCAGACGGCAAGATTGATCGACAACGCATATCCTCCGCCGACATCGGTCAGAAAAGGAAAACGCGCGCCGGCCTCGTCGCGCAATTGGCGGGTATAATGTTGTTTTTCCGATGATATTGCCACGATCTGAACCGGGGCCACCCTATCCTGCACTTCCGCCAGACCAACCATGTTGATCCGGCAATAGGGACACCAATGCCCCCGGTGGAACGCCAGCACGACCGGGCCTTTGGCCAACAGGTCCGAAAGTCCGACCAGCCGTCCATCCTGATCGGGCATCAGGAAATCGGGGAGCACATCGCCGACCTGGGGGGCCGTTGCACCCGCCCGCGCATTTTCGAGCCGGGCGACAAACTGGTCCACGGCCACGGCGAATTTAGGCCCCTTGGTCCGGACGCATTCGGCGATATATTTCAACCGTTCCCCCAGCGTCAGGTCACGGTCGCGAACCTGCTGAAACGCCTCTTCAAGCGCGAGGACAAGCGGGTGAGTCATG
>JAIELC010000081.1 GCA_019753375.1 Sphingomonas sp. | reverse complement strand
TCAAGGCTGATCTTGCCCGCTTCAACCATCCGCATGGCGACCGTGCCGACCAGCCATTTCGACGCTGAGGCCAGATCGGTCGGATTGGTACCGACCGCATTGCCCTTCGTGTAGCGGTGAAGTTCGCCCTGCGCCGTACCGACGGTCACGGTCATGTTTGTCGTGCTTCCGGCAGCCACAGCGGCGTCGAAGCGCGACCAGTCATAGCGCGCCGTTAGATCGGGGATGGCTGAGGCGGTTGCCCCGGGAGCCGCTGGCGTGATCAGCGCTGGCGCTGGTGCGCTCACCACTTCGATCGAACCGTCCGGGGGTGTCGCTGTCGGGCTGCCGCTTGAGGTGGCGAAGGCTACCCCGGCGATCGCAATGCCGGCCGTAGCGACAATGGCTAAGGTGCGTCTGTTCATGGCCAAACTCTCCCAATTCCGAAATTATCGATAATTCTGGTTAGAGAGGTTTTGCTTTTTCTGCTGCAGGTTGCAAGCAAACGTTGGTGCAATGTGTCTTCGGCACCGGCGTGGCGATACAATTGGATGCACTCAAGGCCGCCCCCGCGTCCTGTTGTGATGCAGGTTCAGGCTGCCAACCGTCCCCTCCCGACGGTTTATTGCCGACATTTTGCCGAAGCGGTTGGGCAAAGCCATTAATGGGCAGGACCCGGAGCGCGACACGCTTGCCGCGCGATAGATCGCGCTAGCTGCCAGTCTACTCGAACGGCGGCTTTCAGGACGAGGAAATTATGATCGAATGACTGGAATTGGGGCGTTTAGCGGTCCCACTAGCGGCGGTGAAGAAATTTCCTGGGTTTGGAACGCCGGGGCGTGTTCATCATATCTGCAAAGGGTCATTCGGGCAGCGTTGATTAGATTGATGCATGCTCGCTTTCAAACGCGGCGCTTACACAGCGGACAACTTTCTTTTCGCGCCGTTGCGCGCTTTCCTTAGGCCCTGCCAAAAATCAGAAAAGCGATGCGGACCCATGTGGCCCAGAGATAAGCGGGAATCGGCCCAGACTTAAGCGGGCGTCACACGTCACAACTGGAATGGTGGGTCCGCCGGGATTCGAACCCGGGACCTCTCGATTAAAAGTCGCTTGCTCTACCGACTGAGCTACGGACCCACCCCGCGCGCCCCTTGCCACGATCCGCGGCGCTGCGCAAATGGCTGTTTCAAATTTTGTCCGGCCTTCGCAAACGGTGCAATAGCTGCCGGACGGTCAGGCCGGTTACGGGATCGCGCCAGCGCGGGGCAATCTGGCACAGCGGGCCCAGCACGAACGCGCGGCTCCGGAAGGCGAGATGCGGGACCGTAAGCGCGGTGTCAGCCCATAGCCCCGCGCTCCACAAGATGATGTCGAGATCGATCACACGCGGCCCCCAGCGTCGACCCGCGCGCCGGCCAAAATCGCGCTCTATGGCTTTCAGGCGCGCCAGCAATGCCGGCGGGTCTTCGTCCGACGCAATCAACATGGCCGCATTGGCATAGCACCGGATCGATGGCCCCAGCGGCGGCGTCGGCATGATGCGTGAAGACGCCACCACGCCGCCAATCGCCCTGATCGCCGCGCGGACTTCGTCGGCGGGGCGGCCGTGGCGGCCGGGCCGGTTTGATCCCAGGGCAATCGCATAAACCGGGGCATCGCTTGGCAGGGGCATGGCGATGCGCCTATCGATCCCGGATGACCGCGCCAACCCCCCCGATGCCGCTCGCCCCATCCGAACCCTCGCGCGACTGTCCGCATTGCCCCCGGCTGGTGGCGCTGCGCGATCAACTCCGCGATGCGCATGCCGATTGGTGGAATGCCCCGGTGCCGGCCTTTGGCGATCCCGACGCCTGGCTCGCCATCATTGGGCTGGCGCCCGGAAAACACGGCGCCAACCGCACCGGGCGGCCATTTACCGGCGATGCCGCGGGCGACCTGTTGTTTCGCACGCTGGACAAGTTCGGGTTGAGCGAGGGCAGCTATGGGTCAGCCGCCGATGATGGCCTGACGCTGCGCGGCGCCATTATCCTGAACGCGGTCAAATGCCTGCCGCCCGAAAACAAGCCGACACCGGCTGAGATCCATGCATGCCGTCCCTTCCTCCAGCGCCAGGCGGCATCGCTGCCCGCCGCGCGCGTCTTTGTGGCGCTGGGCCAGATCGCGCATCAGTCGGCGGTCAAGATCTTGGGAGGAAAACTCCCCAAGGCACGCTTTGCCCATCTGGCCGAACACCGGATGCCGCAGGGCCATATGCTGATCGATAGCTATCATTGTTCGCGCTACAACCAGAATACCGGGCGACTGACGCCCGACATGTTCGAAGCGGTGTTTGCACGCGCGCTGGAATTGCGCGCGGCGCGCTAGGCAGCTGCACCCACCCCCCGCGCCGATCATCATCCGCCGCGATATCGGCCCGCGTCGTCAGATATCCTCAACCAGCCGCCCGTAAAGATCGGGGCGGCGATCGCGGAAAAAGCCAAAGGCAGCGCGGTGACGCTTGACGCGGTCGAGATCGAAGGTCGCCACGATCGCGCCCTCCTCTTCGCGACCCAATTCGGCGACAATATCGCCGCGCTCGTCGGTGATGAAGCTGGTCCCGTAGAACAGCTGGCCATGTTCGTCGCCAATCCGGTTGGCGGCCACCACGGGGACGACGTTTGACACCGCATGCCCCACCATCGCGCGGCGCCACAGCCTGGCCGTGTCAAGGCTCTGGTCATGCGGCTCACTGCCGATCGCGGTGGGGTAGAACAGCACGTCCGATCCCATCAGCATCAGCGCGCGCGCGGTTTCGGGATACCATTGGTCCCAGCAAATCCCCACCCCCAGCGTCGTCGCCGCGGGCCCGGCCCAGGTCCTGAACCCGGTATTGCCGGGGCGAAAATAGAATTTCTCCTCATAGCCCGGGCCATCGGGGATGTGGCTTTTGCGATAGACCCCCGCGACCGCGCCGTCCGGCCCAATCATCGCCAGCGAATTATAATGGTGCGGGCCATCGGCTTCGAAAAAACTGGTCGGGATATGGATTTTCAGTTCCGCCGCCAGCGCCTGCATCGCGCGCACCGCGGGGTGCTCGCCGACCGGTTTGGCCTGCGCAAACAGACCTTCATCCTCAACCCGGCAAAAATATTCGCCTTCGAACAATTCGGGCGGCAGGACAACCTGGGCGCCCCTTGCCGCCGCGTCGCGCACGAGGCGCGATACATGGGCGAGATTGGCATCGATGTTCGGACCAAAGCCAAGCTGCAGCGCGGCGACGGTAATGTCAGTCATGGGGCAATCCTATAGCGCAACGCCAAAGCGTGCGGCGATCAGCGTCGTTGCGACATAGAGCGCGATGGTCAGCGCGCAACCCATGGCCAATGAAATCCAAAAGGAAACACCGTGCCGCAACAGCAGCGGCATCAGGGCAAACATGGGGAGCGACGGCAGGACATACCATAAAGTCGCGCCCGCATGCGCCGCGAGGCGTTCGGGATCATGGGTATCGCGCCACAGAAAAATCATGCCCAATACCGATACCAGTGGCAGCGATGCGACGAGCGCCCCGGCGAGCGGGCTGCGTCGCGCAATCAGCGCGACCGCCGCGACAATCAGCCCCGCCAGGGCTGCCCTCGCCAGAAACGCGGCAATATTCACACCGGGATCTGCTGGCTGATACAGTGGAAACTGCCCCCCCCGGTAAGGATATGGTCGGCGCGCAGCCCCACCACCTCGCGCGTTGGGAAAATTGCCGCAAACGCTTCGACGGCGGCGATGTCATTGGGCGCGCCATATTGCGGAACCACGACGGTGGCGTTGCCGATGTAGAAATTCATGTAGCTGGCCGGCACCACATCTTCACCGTGCATGATCCGGCCGGGTGAGGGGACGCGGACCAGATCGACATCGTGCCGCGCGGCAACTTCAGCCGCCAGCTGATATATCCGCCAATTGGGGTCATTATCGAACGCTTCGGGGATCGCCAGCCGCCCAACGTCGACAAAGCGGGCAAGGTTGTCGACATGGCCATCGGTATGGTCGTTGATCAACCCGTCGCCCAGCCAGATGACCTGATCAAAGCCCAGATCGTCGCGTAACTGTTTTTCGATCGCGGTCTTGCCCATACCGGGATTGCGGTTGCGGTTGAGCAGGCACTGTTCCGTTGTCACCACGCGCCCGGTGCCATCGCCATCAATCGCGCCGCCTTCCAGAATCCAGTCGCAGGTCTGAACGTCTATCTGTTTGCGGTGCGCGAGCCGAAGGCCAATGTCATCATCCCCGGGCAGATCATATTTGCCGCCCCAGCCGTTAAAGCCAAATTCGCGGCCTTGCTGCCCCGACACCATGATAACCCCGGTGTCGCGCAGCCAGATATCCCCGAACGGTTCGATCACAATTTCTGCGAAAGCGGCAAGCTTGTTCGCCGCCGCAGCCGCTTCCTGGTCCGCCGCGACCAGCGTCACTTTTTCGCCGGCACCATCGGCATGCACGGCGGCGGCAAAGGCGGCGACTTCGGCGCGCGCGGGTTCAAGATCGGCCTGCCAGAGTTCGGGATGGCTGGGAAAGCCGATCCACACTCCCTTGTGGCGCGACCATTCGGCCGGCTGAATCAGCCCCTTCACGATGATAGCTCCTTAGTTGCCGCTGGCGCGCGATGCGTCGCGCACGCTGCGGAATTCGGCGGTCTTGTACCAGTTGGGCCACATCTCACCATCGGCGAGTTCGCGTCCCAGCTGATAATAGATGGTCAGATCCTGCACCGCGCCCGACCAGTCCCAATTAGGATCATATTCGTCCTGTGGCTTGTGATAGCGATTGGCAATGTAATCGAGCGTCGCTGCCCGGCCTGCCGCTTCGCCGCCCTTGACCAGATCCTCGCCCGATTCGCCATAGAACATTGGCACGCCGAGCCGCGCGAAGCTGAAATGGTCCGACCGGAAATAGCTGCCGCGTTCAGGATTGGGCTCGGCTTTCACCACGCGCCCCTGCGCTTCGACCAGCGGCTTGACCATATCCTCCAGCTCGGACTTGCCGATCCCGGTGATCACGAAATCGCGCGCAGGCCCCACGATGTTCAGGCCGTCCATATTGACGCCGCCCACGGTGTGGCTGAGCGGATAAATCGGGTGTTCGGCATAATATCTGGACCCGAGCAGCCCCGATTCCTCGGCGGTGACGGCCATGAAGGCGATCGAACGCGCCGCCGCGCCTGCTTTGGCCTGCGCTTCTGCCAGCGCGACCAATCCGGCCATGCCCGCCGCATTATCCAGCGCGCCGTTGCAGATATCATCGCCCTTCACCGCATCGCAGTGGCCCAGATGGTCCCAGTGCGCGGTGTAGAAAACATAATCGCCCGCTCGCGCCTTGCCGGGCAGCACCCCGATCACGTTGCGCGATGCCTGACGGCGGATGGTGTTGGTGAAGCCGACTGACGCGGTGACGCCCAGCGGCACGGCCTTGAAACCCGGTTGTTTGGCGGCGGCCTGCACTGTGTCGAAATTCATGCCCGCGCTGGCGAACAGCTCCTTCGCCTTGGCCAGCTGCATCCAGCCTATCGCCGCGCTTTGATCGAGATGATCGCCCGCTTCGTCGAGTTCGAGCTGCGGCCCGGTCCAGCTCGACTGGACAACGCCCCAGCCATAGGCAGCCGGTTCGGTGTCATGGACGATGATAACCGCGGCGGCGCCCTGCCGGGCGGCTTCTTCGAACTTGTACGTCCAGCGGCCATAATAGGTCATCGCCTTGCCTTCGAACAGGCCGTCCTTACCGGGCGTTTCCCAATCGGGATCGTTGACCAGGACGATAACGGTCTTGCCCTTGACGTCTAGACCGGCATAGTCGTCCCACCCCCGCTCCGGCGCGTGGATCCCATACCCCACGAATATGACCGGGCTGTCCTTCACCGCAATGCTGGAGGTAACGCGGTACGTGGCGATCACCATGTCCTTGCGATAGTCGAGCGTCACGGGGGCCGCGCCGCCCTTGAACGTCAAGGGCGTGACATTGCTGGCAGTGATTTCGACCATCGGGACGTCCTGAACCCAGCCGCCATGATTGCCGGGTTGCAACCCCGCCGCCTTGAAGCGCTCGATGATAAACGCGACCGTCTTGTCTTCGGCGGGTGTTGTTGGAGCGCGGCCCTCATAGGCATCCGACGACAATGTCTGATCGACGGTTTTCAGGGTGTCGAGCGCAATTGCGGGCCTATCCTTGGCGTCGGCTACAGCGATGGTCAGCGCCATTGGCGCGACAAACAATGGTAACCAGCGCATCTTCACGGTCGTTCTCCCAGGTCGATTGCGCGGTTCTGGCAGGCGATGCTGACAGGTGCAAGCGGCCGCACTTCGGGCGGCTTGCCAGTATCGGCAGGGGCGTTAGACTGCAGCGGGAAATGTTTGAGAACGGGGCATTATGCGGATTTTGTGGTCTGTCGTGACATTGATGATGTTGGGATCATCCTCGGTCGCGGCACAGGAATTGCCCGTCGCCGCGCAATTGGCGCGCGATTTCGGCAAACGGGAACTTGTGCAAAGCATCTCGCTGTCGCCCGATGGGGTTTATTTTGCGGCTTTGGTGGCGGGCAAGGGGCAGTCAGAAGTGCTGCTGATCGGCCGGGTCGATGGATCAGAAGAGGCACGCCCGATCCTGAACGCCGATGGCGATCCTGAACGCCTGACCAGGTGCAATTGGGCAAATAATAGCCGGTTGATCTGCACAATTTCCACCGTGTCTGGTAACGGCGTTGATGCCGTTACCTTTACCCGGTCGCTTGCGATCGACCGCGATGGCAAAAACATGAAGGTCGTAAGCGCCAGACCGGGCAACAACGCGCTCGAATATATGCAGAACGGGGGCAGCGTGATCGACTGGTTTGGCGATGCGCAGGGCAGCGCCGTGCTGATGACCCGGCAGTTTGTTCCCGAGGCCTCAAGCGAGACCAACATCGGATCGACGCAGCAAGGCCTGGGCGTCGAGCGGATTGATCCGCTGACATTGAAGCGTCAACTGGTGGAACGGGGTAGCGCGCTGGCGGTGGAATATATCACCGACGGTCTGGGTACGGTCCGCATCATGGGTGTTCGGCCCGAAGACGCATCGGGCTATGTTAAGAATCAGATCCGATATAGGTACCGCAAACCCGGTAGTCGCGATTGGTTGCCGCTGAGCACCGTCGGTGCCGCTGATCCTGGCGGCAATGCCTTTGATCCCTGGGCCGTCGATCCGACGGCCAATGTAGCCTATGGCTTCGATACGCTCGACGGACGGCGGGCGTTGTTCAAGGTGGCGCTGGACGGGACCGCCAAGCGCGATCTGGTATTCGCCCGGCCAGATGTGGACATTGATGGTCTGATCCGGATCGGTCGGAAGAACCGGGTCGTCGGCGTTTCATTTGCGACGGATCGACGCCAGACGGCATTCTTTGATCCGGAACTTAAAAAGCTGCAATCGGCCCTGCAAAAAGCGGTGCCGGATCTGCCGTTGGTCAGCTTTGTCGATTCCAGCAGCGACGAGAGCATGTTGCTGATCTGGATGGGCAGCGATGTCGATCCGGGTCGCTATATGGTCTATGACAAGGCAACCCGGCACCTCGACCAGCTGGTTGCCGTCAGGCCCGATCTGGAGAACAGGAAACTGGCGGTCGTCAAGGCGGTTACGGTTCAGGCCGCCGATGGTGCCCAGATTCCCGCCTATCTGACCATACCGACGGGGAGTGACGGTAAAAAGCTTCCCGCCATTGTCATGCCGCATGGCGGACCCGGCGCGCGCGATGAATGGGGTTTTGACTGGCTTGCGCAGTTTTTCGCCGCCCGTGGCTATGCCGTCCTGCAACCCAATTATCGCGGATCAACCGGCTATGGTGACGATTGGTTCGTAGAGAATGGCTTTAAGTCGTGGCGCGTCGCCATTGGCGATGTCAACGACGCCGGGCGCTGGCTGATCAAGGAAGGCATTGCCACGCCCGATCATCTGGCAATCGTTGGCTGGTCATATGGCGGCTATGCGGCATTGCAATCATCGGTCCTTGACCCCGATCTCTTCAAGTCAATCGTCGCGATCGCGCCAGTGACCGATCTGGACAGCTGGCGCGAGGAATTGCGCGGTTTCAAGGAATATGCACTGCGCGATCAATTCATCGGCAATGGCCCGCACGTCCGTGAAGGATCGCCAGCCAAGAATGCGGGCGTGTTCAAAGTACCCGTGCTGATGTTCCACGGCGACCGTGATCAAAATGTCGGTATCGGCGAATCCCGCCTGATGGCGTCGCGGCTGAAAGCGGCGGGCAAAGCGGTTGAGCTTGTCGAGTTCAAGGGCCTTGACCATCAGCTGGACGACAGCGAAGCCCGCGCCACCATGCTGGCCAAGGCCGACGCCTTCCTGCGCACCACGATGAAACTGCCGGAGTAACCGGCAACGAAAAAAGGGCGGCCCCAACCGGGTGCCGCCCTTTGCCTTGCGTGATCGGTCGTCGCGTCAAATTACCGCGAATAAAATTCCACGACCAGATTTGGTTCCATCTTGACCGGATACGGTACTTCATCAAGCGTGGGGACGCGCGTGAACGTGACCTTCGCATTGCCGTCGGGGGCGACATAATCAGGGATGTCACGTTCGGCGAGCGCCTGCGCTTCCATCACCAGCGCCATTTCCCTGGCCTTGCTGCCCAGCGTCACTTCGTCGCCCGGCACAACCCGACGCGACGCAATGTTGCACTTCACGCCATTGACGCGAATATGGCCGTGGCTGACGAGCTGGCGCGCGGCAAACACGGTCGGCGCAAACTTGGCCCGATAGACGATGATATCGAGCCGCTGTTCGAGCAGGCCGATCAGGTTCTGGCTGGTATCGCCCTTCATGCGCGACGCTTCTTCGTACGAGCGCTTGAACTGCTTTTCGGTCACGTCGCCATAATAGCCCTTCAGCTTCTGCTTGGCACGCAGCTGCAGACCGAAGTCCGAAACCTTGCCCTTGCGGCGCTGACCATGCTGGCCGGGACCATATTCACGCTTATTGACCGGGGACTTTGGACGACCCCAGATGTTCTCGCCCATCCGGCGGTCGAGCTTATACTTGGCGCTATGGCGCTTCGACATTGTAATTCCTTTGCAACTGCCAACAACGATCGCGCCCTGCTGAACGCGATATCCCGGTCCTCGCTCTGCAACGGGTCTTTTAAGGAAAAAACCGGCAGGGCCACCGCTTCACCGGGGTGCGGGGCCATTTGCGAAGGGGCGCGGTTAGCCGCGACGGACGGATGAGTCAAGCCAACGCGGCTCAATCCTTCGCGCGCTTGGCGCCCGCCAGCGCCGAAAGGACACCGCGCATGGTGCGCACTTCCTGGCTCGACCAGCCCGGCTTGGTCAGCAAGGTGCGGATCGTCCGACGGGTAGTCGGCGCCCGATCGGGCGGGAAAAAGAAATGCGCCGCCTGCAGCATCGCATCAAGTTGCTGGATCATCCCTTCCAGTTCTTCATGCGGGGCAGGCTCGGGCAGATCGACTTCTGGCGGCTGGGCCAGTCGCTCGCCCTTTGACCATTCATAAGCAACCAGAATCACCGCCTGCGCCAGGTTAAGCGACCCGAAATCGGGATTGATCGGGACGGTAATAATCGTCCGCGCCAGCGCGACATCGTCGGTTTCCAGGCCTGAACGCTCGGGCCCGAACAGGATCGCCGACCGGTGCGCCACGCTTCGTATCACCGTCGCCGCGTCCTCCGGCGTCTGAACCGGCTTGGTGACGCCGCGCTTGCGCACCGTGGTCGCATAAACATGCCCGCAATCGGCCACGGCGTCGGCAACGCTGTCGAATAGCCGCGCCTGTTCCAGGACAATATCGGCCCCCGACGCCGCGGGGCCGGCAGACGGATTGGGCCACCCGTCGCGCGGGGCGACCAGCCGCAATTCGGTCAGCCCGAAATTGAGCATCGCCCGGGCCGCCTTGCCGATATTTTCGCCCAGTTGCGGGCGGACCAGGACGATGACCGGGGGCGGGGCCGCTATCGCCTTGCTCACCCCTTGCCCACCTCCGCGATATTACCCGCAAATTCTTCAAAATCGCGCGCCTCGCGGAAATCCTTATAAACGCTGGCAAAGCGAATATAGGCGACGGAATCGAGGCTTTTCAGGCCGTCCATCACCAGTTCGCCGATCCGTTGCGACGGAATGTCGGTGTCGCCCAGCGTTTCGAGCTGGCGCTGAATCCCCGAAACAAGTTTTTCGATCCGAACCGGGTCGAGCGGCCGTTTGCGGCAGGCAATCATCACCGATCGCATCAGTTTTTCGCGGTCAAACGGTTCGCGCTTGTCTTCGCTCTTCAGAACCACCAGCTCGCGCAGCTGAATCCGTTCAAAAGTGGTGAACCGGGCCGCACATCCTTCGCACTGGCGACGCCGCCGGATCGCGCTGCCATCGTCGGTCGGGCGGCTGTCTTTTACCTGGCTGTCTTCATGACCACAGAACGGACAGCGCAAATCAACATCCCTCGGGATAAATCGGGAAGCGCGCGCACAATGTACGGACGCGTTCGCGGACCGCCATTTCGACCTGCGCATCACCCGCGTCGCCGTTTTTGCGCAGGCCATCGAGCACGTCAGCGATCATGTTGCCGATCTCGCGGAATTCCGCCGGCCCAAAACCGCGGGTTGTGCCCGCGGGCGTGCCGACCCGGATGCCGCTGGTCTTGGTCGGCGGCAAAGGATCGCCGGGAATGCCGTTCTTGTTGCAGGTAATGCCGGCGCGCTCCAGCGCTTCATCGGCATCCTTGCCGGTAACCCCTAACGGCGTCAGATCGACCAGCGCGAGGTGGGTGTCGGTGCCGCCCGAAACGATGTTGCAGCCACGCTCCTTCAGCGTTGCCGCCAGCACCTTGGCATTTTCGATGACGGCAGCGATGTAGCTTTTATACCCCGGCTCCAGCGCTTCGCCGAAAGCGACCGCCTTGGCGGCGATGACGTGCATCAGCGGCCCACCCTGCAGGCCCGGAAAAACCGCCGAATTGATCTTTTTGGCGATCGCCTCGTCATTGGTCAGGATCATGCCGCCACGGGGTCCGCGCAGCGTCTTGTGGGTCGTTGTCGTCGCGATGTGCGCGTGCGGGAAGGGTGAGGGATGCAGCCCGGCGGCGACCAAGCCGGCAAAATGCGCCATGTCGACCAGAAAGATTGCGCCGACCGCATCGGCAATCGCGCGGAATTTCGCAAAATCGATCTGGCGCGGATAGGCAGAACCGCCCGCGATGATCAGCTTCGGGCTATGCTCACGCGCCAGCCGTTCAACCTCGTCGAAATCGATCAGATGGGTCACGGGATCGACGCCATACTGGATCGCGTTGAACCATTTGCCCGACATGGCCGCGCGAGCGCCGTGGGTCAGATGGCCGCCAGCATCGAGGCTCATGCCCAAAATGGTGTCGCCCGGCTTCACCATCGCCAGCATCACCGCGCCATTGGCCTGGGCGCCCGAGTGCGGTTGGACATTGGCAAAGCCTACCCCGAACAGCGCCTTTGCGCGCTCGATCGCCAGCGTTTCGACCGTATCGGACGGGTGGCAGCCCTGATAATAACGCTTGCCCGGATAGCCTTCGGCATATTTGTTGGTGAACACCGACCCTTGCGCCGCCAGCACCGCTTTGGAGACGATGTTCTCGCTCGCGATCAGCTCGATCTGGGTCTGTTCGCGGTCAAGCTCTTCGCTCAGCCCGGCGAACACCGCCGGGTCAGCATCGGCCAGGCCGCGGGTAAAAAACCCATCCGGCTGGACATCGTTCAGGGCGCGGGGGTTGGTGCTCATACATGGTCCTTTGCAAAATCGGGGGCGCCAAGCTTGTCGACACGGACAGTGTGGCGGCCACCTTCAAAGCCGGTCGCGAGAAAGGCAGTAATGCAGGCGCGGGCCATATCCTCGGCAATCAGCCGCGCGCCCATGGCGATCACATTGGCGTTGTTGTGCTGGCGCGCAAGCTGCGCCGACAGTGGTTCGGAGACCAGCGCCGCGCGACAGGCAGGGTTACGGTTGACCGCAATCGAAATGCCAATCCCCGAACCGCACAACGCAATGCCAATTTCTGCCCGGCGCTCGGCAATTGCCCCGGCGAGTTTATAACCAAAATCCGGGTAATCGACGCGGTCAGCGGACGACGGGCCAAGGTCTGCCACCTCATGCCCTTGCTCTTTCAACCAGGGCACAAGCGCCGCCTTCAGGTCATAGGCTGCATGGTCTGAGGCAATGGCGATGCGCATCGTCGGCGCACTCCTCCCGGTCGCAAAGGGGTAACGCGATGCGCCTTAATCCAAGGGGCAGATGAACGCCACACCCGATTTGGCGGAATTATGCGCCGATGAAAGGCAGATCGGCAGGTCGCAGCCATCCGCGGGCGCGGACGGTGGCCACAAACCGGGCACTGACCGGCAATCTCAGATCTTTGCCGACAACCAGTCGCCAGCGTCGCCCATCTCGCTGGGCACCGATGACAGCGCTGGCCGCAACCCAGACGCCACGATGGACCTGCGCTCCCTCAACCAGGGCAACCGCCGCCAATGCATCGCCAAAACGCTGGTGGATCAGCACGCTCCGGCCATCGGCCCGGTGCAGGCGGCAATAATGGTCTTCGGCGACAATCGCGGTCAGATCGGACAGCGACGGGATACCTGCTTTGGCAAGCAGCGGTGGCAGCACCGGCTTGACGGCAGCAGCGGGCAACGGGTCAGGACGCGCATATTGGCGCAGAACGACGATCAGGCCAGCGACCACGGCGCTGATCGCCAGCGCGCGCGTCCAGGTGTCAGTCGGGTCGATGCGCGCCTTGATTCCACAAAGCGCCAGGCTGCCCGCAATTTCGAACGGCAGCGACAGGTTCAAAATCACCGATGCCAGCGCAATCGAACGCCACCAGTCGCTGGGGCGATGGATCGTGACAATGAACCATAATTGCCATTTGACCGCGTTGATCGCCATCAGCCCCACCCAAAACGCCATCCGCGTGGTGAGCGGCAGTCCGCCTGTTCCGAATCCGCCAACAACAATCATCGCAATCGCGCCGGCCAGCGACGCCAATGGCAGGATGGGCATTCCCGGCAATGCCAGGGCGCGATTGACGAAGGATCGGGCACGGTTCGCGAAATCGGCATTGCGCGCGGGGCCTTGGGCGGGTTCGGCCGATGGTTGGATGAACGCCATGGTCGAAACGCTGGCACGGCGGCGCCCCCAACGCAATCAAGGAGAAGGAATGATGACATCCATCCGCAAGACGATCCTTACCGCCTCCATAACCCTTGGCCTGTCGATCGGGCCCGCCGCCATGATCGCCGCGCAGGGTCCCGACGCGGCCATCATGGCCGAAGAGAAGGCAGCAATGGCGCAGCTGGCCTGGATGGACGGCATTTGGCGCGGACCCGCTGTCACGCAAACCCCCGGCGGCGAACACCGCGTCACCCAGACCGAACGGATCGGGCCGATGCTGGGCGGCACCATCAGGGTGCTGGAGGGAAAGGGCTTCAACCCCGACGGCACAACCGGCTTCAATGCCTTTGCCATTCTGTCCTATGACCCCGGCACCAAGGCGTTCACGCTGCATTCGCATGCCCAAGGACGGGCCGGTGATTTCCGGCTGACCCCGACCGGCAATGGGTATGTCTGGGAGATTCCGGCGGGCGCGATCACCATTCGGTACACCGCAACGGTAACCAATGGTCTGTGGCATGAAGTCGGAGACCGGATCATTCCGGGCCGCGACCCCCAGCGATTCTTCGAAATGACCCTGACCCGGATCGGAGAAACCAGCTGGCCGGCGGCGGACAGTCCCTTACCACAATAACGGGGCCACAATGGCGGGGCCCCAATAACAGGTCGGGCCGGCACCGCCTTTGGCCCATTGTCGCGGCCATGCCGCAACGCTAGTCATGGCCGCCGTGAAAGATGCCGTGCCTCCACCCGCCAACGACGTCGTCGCCGCCCGCGCGCGCCTGACCGAGGTGCTGGTCCGCACCGGCGCGGAGGACCGCGCGGCCCTGTCCGAGCTCTATGCGCTGACCTCGGCTAAACTTTTTGGCATTTGCCTTCGTATCTGTGGTGAAAGGCAGGCCGCAGAGGACGTGTTGCACGAGGTATATCTGACCATCTGGAAACGGGCGGGGGCGTATGAGCCCGGTCGTGCGAGCCCGATCACGTGGCTGGCAACGATCGCACGCAACCGGGCAATTGACTGGGTGCGCGCGCAGACGGTGCGCCGCGCCGCGCCGCTGGAAGCCGCAGAGCTGATCGCCGATGATCGGCCGCTGGCCAGCGAAATGATGATCGCCGCCGACGGCACAAAGCACCTCCATCTCTGTCTCGAGTCACTCGATGAAGCGCCCCGGATTGCGATCCGCACCGCCTTTTTCGATGGCGTGACCTATGCGGAGCTTGCCGAGCGGCAGGGGGTTCCCCTGGGGACGATGAAAAGCTGGGTCCGGCGGGGACTGATGCGGTTGAAGGAGTGCCTTGACCGTGACGGATGAATCGATGGCTCTCCCGGACGGTGGCGGCGATGTCACTGCCGCCGAGCTGGCACTGGGCTTGCTGGAAGGCGCTGAGCGCAGTGTCGCCATGCGGCGCCTGCTGTCCGACCCCGAATTTGCGCGCGACGTTGCCGCGTGGCGCGCCCATTTTGCCACGCTGATCCCGGCCATTCCCGACGTCGCCCCCCCTGCCGCTGGCCTGACACGGTTGCAGGCAGCCATTGGCGATGCGCCGATGGCCGCGAACGAAAATCGCCCCGTGCGTTTCTGGCAAGGCATTGCCGGCTTATCGGGTCTTGCCGCGGCGATGCTGGTCACCGCGCTGGTGTTGCGGCCGCCCGCAATGCCCCCGGCGCCCGCGGTCATCATCCAGCAATCGCCCGCGCTGGTCGCCACGATCACGCCCACCAAAGGCGCACCGATTGCTGCCGTTTT
>JAIELC010000083.1 GCA_019753375.1 Sphingomonas sp. | reverse complement strand
TGCCTAGCTGTTTACCAAGTGTGGTGTTTCGGTATTTTTTGGGGCAAGAGCTCTGGCGATGTTAGGCACCGAGCTAATTTCAACCGAACCGGCCACCGGCACAATATTGTGGCGCGGCAATGCCAGTGATGTTGATAAAGAAGTCGGCATCGCCCGCGAAAGCTGGGCTGGCTGGGCAGCGCAGCCGCTTGCCTTTCGTATTGAAACGTTGCGGCGTTTTGCCAATGTTGTCCGGTCGAAGCTGGACGAATTTGCCGATTTGATCGCCCGTGAAACGGGCAAGCCGCTATGGGAAGCCAAGACCGAAGTCGAATCGGTGATGGCCAAGGTGAATATTTCGGCAACCGCCTATGCAGAGCGGACCTCGCAACGGCGCCTTGATGCCCAAATGGGCGACAGGATGGCGCTGCGCCACAAGCCGCATGGTGTCCTCGCGGTGCTGGGCCCCTATAATTTTCCGGCGCATTTGCCCAACGGGCACATTGTTCCGGCCTTGATCGCGGGCAACGCCGTCGTCTTTAAGCCATCCGAAAAAACCCCGGCGACCGGGGCGTTTCTGGTCACGTGTATGCATGAGGCAGGTGTCCCGGAGGGCTGTCTGCGATTGGTCATCGGTGGACCGGCCGAAGGAAAGGCGCTGGCCGCGCATCCCGACATTGATGGGCTGTTGTTCACCGGATCAGCGCGGACTGGTCTGGCCCTCAACCGCGCCTTTGCGGAGAAGCCGGAAAAAATCCTCGCCCTCGAAATGGGTGGCAACAACCCGATCATCGTTTGGGATACGCCCGATCTCTATTCGGCCGCGATCGTTATTGCGCAGTCCGCGTTCATGTCGGCTGGACAGCGTTGCACGGCGGCACGTCGCCTGATCCTTGACGAGACCATCGCCGACCAGGCGATCGAAACCCTGGATAAGCTGGTTGCCCGATTGATCGTTGGCGATCCGCATGCCGACCCACAGCCTTTTATGGGACCGGTGATCGACAATGAAGCAGCCGATATTCTGACGGAGAGCTATCTAACGCTGATGTCGCGGGGCGGTCGTCCGATCCGCCATATGCGACGTCCCCAAGCCGAGCTCCCCTTCCTGACGCCGGGGATCATTGATGTCACCAGCGTCAGCGATCGCCCTGACGTGGAGCTGTTCGGTCCGGTATTGCAGATCATTCGTGTTCCCACTTTTGAAGAGGCGATCGTTGAAGCGAATAACACCCGCTACGGCCTTTCTGCGTCGCTGATCAGCCAAAATCCGGTGCTCTACGATCAATTCTGGGCCAATGCCCGGGCGGGCATCGTCAACTGGAACAAGCCAACCAACGGTGCGTCCTCCTCGGCTCCCTTCGGTGGCATAGGATGGTCGGGCAATCACCGCCCCAGCGCCTATTACGCGGCAGATTATTGTGCCTATCCGGTCGTATCGTCAGAAGCGGAACAGGCGCGCGCCGCGATTGGCGTCGGTCTTCGCGATGCGTAGCCCCTGGGCCGTCGGACGGCTTCAATAGCTTACCTACGGCACACCCAAGCATCCCTCGGTTGCCCAATGGGCGTGTTACGACCATCTGCCCCGCATGGACGATATATCCACCCCTGTTGACCGTGGCACCGTCGTGCTGGTGGGCGCCGGACCCGGCGACCCTGATTTGCTGACGATCGCGGGTCGTGACGCGATTTTGGCAGCCGATGTGATTATCCACGATGGCCTTGTTGATCCACGTATCTTGGCGATTGTTCCCGACACCAGAAAAGTGTCGGTTGCCAAAAGTCGCAGCCGCCACACGATGCAGCAGGACGCGATCAACGACCTGCTGATTGCCGAAGCCCGGCGCGGCAAGCGTGTGGTGCGGCTGAAAGGAGGTGATCCTTTCATCTTTGGACGCGGTGGCGAAGAAGCGGAGGCTTGTCGCGCCGCCGGCATATCCGTTCGGGTGATCCCGGGGATTTCGGCCGCATTGGGCAGCGCTGCGCAAATGCAGATGCCCCTGACCCACCGTGCGGTATCGAGCGCGGTCAGTTTCGTAACTGGCCAATGCAAGGGATTGAGCGATCAGGACTGGTCCGGCCTGGCTGGCAGGGGGCGAACATTGGTAATTTATATGGGGCTCGCCACGTCGGAGGCGATCGCGGAAAAGCTAATCGCTGACGGGGTGGCTCCGGACATGCCGGTCGCGGTTATCGAAAATGGAAGCCGCCCCAATGCGCGCGCGATGCGGACATTATTGGCCGATCTTGGCGCAATGATCACGCGTGAGCGCGTCATCAGCCCAGCCATTATCATTGTTGGTGAAGTGGCGGCGATGGGCCTGGCCGAGAATAAACTGGCCGCGCTGGCCACTGCGGCGGAGGCAATGCAGTGAAGATTCTGACGGGCAATGATTTGCCGACCGGGGACGTCGTCTGGTGGACCGGCCAGGGCTGGTCGCGCCATGTTGAGGATGCCACCGATGTCGGCGAAAGCGGCGAGAGTATCGCCCGCGCCGAAGAAGGCGCCCGCCGCGTCAATGTTCCTTATGTGATCGATGCACAGGCCACAGCGGAAGGCCCCCGGCCTGCCCATATCAAGGATCGCGTCCGTGCATTGGGGCCAACCGTTCGGCCCGACCTGACGTTGAAACCAGCCGATCCGCAAGCCGGTGAATGGGTGATTTGAAATGTACAAATATGATCAATATGATCAGGCGATCGTCAACGCCCGGGTCGATGAGTTTCGCGATCAGGTAAACCGCCGGCTGTCGGGCGCGCTGTCCGAAGATCAGTTCAAGCCGTTGCGGCTGATGAACGGACTTTATCTACAATTGCACGCCTATATGCTGCGCGTTGCCATTCCCTATGGCACGCTCGACAGCAAGCAGATGCGGATGCTGGGCCACATCGCGCGAAAATATGACCGGGGCTATGGGCATTTCACCACCCGCCAGAATATCCAGTATAACTGGATCAAGCTGGCCGAGGCGCCCGACATTCTCGCCGAGCTTGCAACGGTGGAAATGCATGCGATCCAGACCAGCGGCAATTGCATCCGCAATATTTCGTCCGATCAATTTGCGGGCGCAGCGGCCGACGAAGTCACCGATCCGCGCGCTTGGGCGGAATTGATCCGCCAATGGAGCACGTTCCACCCGGAATTCACCTATTTGCCCCGCAAGTTCAAGATTGCGGTGATCGCCGCAGATGAAGACCGCGCCGCGATGCGGCTGCACGATATTGGCATCCAGCTGTTGATGCGCGACGGTGTCCTTGGCGCCAAGATCTTCGTGGGTGGGGGCATGGGCCGCACACCGATGATTGCGCCGGAAATCAAAGATTTCGTGACCGCCGACGACCTGATGAGCTATCTGGAAGCGTGTCTGCGCGTCTACAATCGCTATGGCCGCCGCGACAATATCTACAAGGCGCGGATCAAGATCCTGATCCATGAACTGGGCGCCGACGCCTACCGCGCGCAGGTCGAGGAGGAATTCCAACTCGTCAAGCAGCTGGGGATCGACCCGCCGGTTGCCGAGCTTGAACGCATCACCGCATTCTTTGGCTTGCCTGCTTTTGAGGCGGGACTGTCGGACGATATTGACCGTTCCGACCCCGACTTTGCCGTCTGGCTCGATCAGAATGTCCGGGCGCACAAAATGCCCGGCTATGCCATTGCGAACATCAGCCTGAAGCCCGTCGGCGGCATTCCCGGCGATGCGACCGCCGACCAGATTGACGTGATGGCCGATCTTGCCGAACGCTATTCGTTTGACGACCTGCGCGTCACCCACGCGCAAAACATCGTGCTGCCGCATGTCAGGAAGGCCGATCTCTACACCGTGTGGAAGGCGCTGGACCATGCAGGGCTTGCGTCCCCCAATCTTGATCTGATCAGCGATATCATTGCCTGCCCCGGGCTCGACTATTGCAGCCTTGCCAATGCACGCTCGATCCCGTTGGCCCAAAAAATCGCGACACGCTTTGCCGATCAGGGTCGGCAGCGCGAGCTCGGTGAATTGAAGCTGAAGATTTCGGGCTGCATCAATGCCTGCGGCCACCATCATGCCGGCCATATCGGGATATTGGGCGTCGATAAAAAGGGTACCGAAAATTACCAGCTGTTGCTTGGTGGATCGGGCGCGGAGGATGTGTCGCTGGGGCGTATTACCGGGCCCGGCTTTGACGAGGACGGCATCGTCGACGCGATCGAGCGGGTGACCGATCTGTATCTGGGGATACGCGACGCTGGCGAACGCTTCGTTGATACCTATCGCCGGGTTGGCTTTGATCCGTTCAAGGAGGCGATTTATGGGTGAGACAATCCTTCGCTTCCGCGACGACGAGCCGCACGATGAGCCAGCGGAAACGCTCGATTCGTTCCTTGCGGGGAAATCGAACGCAACGGCAGTCCGCATCGAAGCCGGCGATGACGCCCGCGCGCTGTTGCCCCACATCGAACAACTCGCGCTGATCGAAGTTAGCTTTCCAGGCTTTCGCGATGGGCGGGGATATTCGGCCGCCCGCGTGCTGCGTGAGGGTGGCTATAACGGCGAACTTCGCGCCGCCGGTGATGTCCTTGTCGACCAGATCCCTTTGATGCGCCGCTGCGGCTTCGACAGCTTCGCGCCCGAAGCGCCCGTCGACATCGCGGTGCTCCAGACCGCTCTGGATCGCTACGATCAGGTTTATCAGCGCGCCGCCGATCCGCGCCTCCCCGTCTGGAAGATGCGGCATGGCTGAAGCTGCCCGCAAGCTGGACCTGATCGACACCGCGCCGCGCTTTACCATGGCGGACGCGGCGTTGCTAAACGCCCGCTTTGGTGGCGCGAGTGCGTCGGACCTGCTGCGCACCGTCATCGGCGAAAATTTGCTCGGGCGCGTGGCGACAATATCCTCATTCGGGGCGGAATCGGCCGTGCTGCTGCATCTGCTGGCGTCGATCGATCCGTCGGTACCGGTGTTGTTTCTGGATACCGGCAAGCATTTCCCCGAAACGCTTGCCTATCGCGATACGCTGATTGCCCGGCTTGGGCTTTCTGGCGTGATGAATCTGGTGCCCGATGATGCGGAAATTGCCAAGCGCGATCAAACCGGCCTGCGCTGGTCATATGATCCGGATGGCTGTTGTGAGATCCGTAAGGTCAGACCCCTGGCCGCCGCACTGGCGAATTTTGACGCGACGATCACCGGTCGCAAGGGATTTCAGTCGGCGACACGCGCGGGCTTGCCCCGGTTTGAGGTTGATACCAGCGACACAGCCGGGCGCCTGAAAGTGAACCCGCTCGCCAATTGGACGAAGGCAGATCTTGATGCCTATGTCGCCGCGCACGACTTGCCGCAGCATCCGCTGGTCGCTGACGGCTATCCGTCAATCGGTTGTGCGCCCTGCACCAGCAAAGTCGGGGCGGGAGAAGATCCGCGCGCCGGTCGCTGGCGCGGCTGGGACAAGGTGGAATGCGGCATCCATATTCCGACGCAGCCGGGCGAAGATCCGATCTTCTGACGCGTCAGAAGCCAGGCCCGGGTCCGGCATAATCGCTGAAGCGGGTAATCTCTGGCTCGAAACGCAGCGTTACCTTGCCGGTCGCGCCGTGGCGCTGCTTCGCGACGATCAGCTCGGAAAGCCCCGCAACTTCCTGATATTTCTGTGTCCAGCGATCATGTTTTTCCTGGACATCGGCGGTACTGCCCGCGCGCGGCACTTCGGGTTCGTGCATCTGCAGATAATAATCCTCGCGGTACACGAACATCACGATGTCCGCATCCTGCTCGATCGACCCTGATTCGCGCAAATCCGACAATTGCGGCCGCTTGTCCTCACGGCTTTCGACCGCGCGGCTCAACTGGGAAAGCGCCAGCACCGACACGTTTAGGTCCTTGGCTAGGGTTTTAAGGCCGCGGCTGATTTCCGAGATTTCCTGCACCCGATTGTCGTTCGAGCTGCGCCCCGATCCGGACAGCAGCTGGAGATAATCGACGACGACAAGCCCGATTTCGTTGTTGTGCCGCCGTTGCAGCCGCCTCATCCGGGTGTGCAACGCGCCGATCGAAAGTCCGGCGGTATCATCGATGAACAGCGGCAGGTTCTGAAGCTCCATCGATGCCTGAACGAGCCGGCTCATTTCCTGGTTGTTGATGTGGCCCATGCGCAGTTTTTCGGATGAAATCTTGGACTGTTCGGCCAGAATACGCGTCGCCAGCTGATCGGCCGACATTTCAAGGCTGAAGAACGCCACTTTTGACCCTACCGAACGATCGGGCGCGATACCGTCTTCCATATCACGGTTCCAGCGCCAGGCCGCATTGAAGGCGATGTTGGTCGCCAGCGATGTCTTGCCCATGCCGGGGCGACCCGCGAGGATCATCAGATCGGAATGGTGCATCCCGCCAAGCTTTGCGTTCACGGAATCGAGCCCGGTGGTAATGCCCGACAGGTTGCCGCCCGCATTCAGCGCGCGTTCGGCCATTTTAACGGCCAAAGTCGCTGCCTGGCCAAAGCTTTTTACGGCAGTTTCCGCCCCGCCATCAGCGGCTACCTTGAACAGCTCTTCCTCAGCATCTTCGATCTGTTTGCGCGGATTGACTTCCTCGCTGGTGTCGAGCGCACGATCGACCAGTCCCCGACCAACCGAGACCAACGTCCGCAACATCGCCAGATCATAGATTTGCTGGGCGAATTCACGTGCCCCGATCAGCCCGGCGCCGCTGCCCGTCAATTGGGCCAGATACCCCGGACCACCAAGCGCGCGCATCCCTTCATCTGCCTCAAACATTGGGCGCAGCGTTACCGGGGTGACGAGCAAATCCTTCTGTCGTAACGATTTAATGGCCGCAAAGACACGCCCATGGACGGGTTCAAAGAAATGCGCCGGATCAAGGCGATCAATCAGATCATCGGCCAGCCGGTTATCGATCATCATCGCACCCAGCATCGCGGCCTCGGCCTCAACATTTTGCGGCAAGGTGGGGCCGCTGTTGCCAGCGTTCGGGATGATCGGGGATATAGTAGCCATCAGCACTTGTCCCAAACCGGCTGCTCCCACTCAACCCCAAAGATCGATTTAATCGGTTGATGAATACGTGGATAAGTCGGGGTCCCCGGCATTGATGGGGCTTGCCGGTTGATTCTGGCCATGCAAGACCCGATAGGCGCACCATGACCGACCCTCGGATCATTGATATCACGCTCGACGAGCGTACGATTATCTGGCGCAGTGCCGATATCGAGCAGGAACGACGAATCGCGATCTTCGATCTGATCGAGGGTAATTACTTCAAGCCACAGCGTGACTATCCGGACGGCTATGCCGGCCCGTTCAAAATTCGGCTGAGCGTGGAAGAAGGCCGGCTGGCCATCGACATTGCCCGCGCGGATGACAGCCTGCTGGAAACCTATGTGCTGGGACTCGGGCGTTTCCGCCGTCCGATCAAGGATTATTTCGCGATTTGCGACAGCTATTATCAGGCCATCAGGGCATCTTCCCCGCAGCAGATCGAAACGATCGATATGGCCAGGCGCGGCGTCCACAACGACGCCGCTGAGCTGCTCAAGGAGCGGCTCGAGGGCAAGATAGATATTGATTTTGACACGGCGCGCCGCCTGTTCACGCTGATTTGCGTGCTGCACATCAAAGGATGATGTAACGATGGACGCGGGTCGGTCGTGGCGCTGGCGCCTGCCGGCGGGCATCATGTTGATAGCGGGCCTCGCCACCGCAATTGGCTGGGGATATTTTCTCCATTGGGCGCCGTCGGCGCTTGAGTATCAATTTCAGGGGGTGGATCTATCGCAAACGGCAGGCCAGGTGGACTGGCCGGTCGTGCATGCGGACGGCGCCGACTTCGCCTATGTCCGGGCTACTTATGGCGCCAAGGGCCGCGATGCTGCCTTTGAGCGTCACTGGCTGGCGCTGCCAGCGGCTCAAATGCGGCGCGGTGCCTATCTGGAATATTCCTTGTGCCAGCCGGCAGTGGATCAGGCGAACAACTTCAACACCGTTGTGCCGCGATCAGACGATGCATTGCCGCCCGTGGTTTTCGTGGATTTTTCACCAGATTGCACAGCCCGACCCCCGGCCAATGTCGTGGTAGGCGAACTGGCCCGGCTATTGACGATGGTTGAAAATCACACGGGCAGTCCGGTCCTGCTGAAGATATC
The DNA here is from genome assembly GCA_019753375.1 of Sphingomonas sp. Lineage (GTDB taxonomy): Bacteria > Pseudomonadota > Alphaproteobacteria > Sphingomonadales > Sphingomonadaceae > Sphingomonas. Next base: position 6,989 of record JAIELC010000083.1, on the reverse strand, counting down.
GCGCGAGTTTGACGTTCAATACGCTATCAGCAACGTTATGCCTCGCCCAATCTGGGCGATCGGCAATTTCTTTCGACCAACCTATGCCGCTCGGCCGTGGCGGATGTGGCAGGCAAATGATCGGCGGCGTATCGACGGCATCGCGCAGCCGGTCCATTGGGATGTAGTTGCACCATGAATGAGCTAGATCAGGCGCACCGATTGATTGAACTGGCCCGACAGGCCGCGCTCAATGCCCACGCGCCCTATTCCCGCTTTGGCGTCGGCGCTGCGGTTTTGCTGGACGATGGCAGCGTCATCACGGGCGCCAATTTTGAAAATGCCAGCTATGGCCTGTCGCTATGCGCTGAGACGGTTGCGCTCGCCTCGGCGAGTGCACAGGGTCGGCTTGCCGATGTCGTCGCCATCGGCGTTATCGGCGGTCCGATGGACGCAACCGGCCGCCCGACCGGTACCGCACCGGTCAGCCCGTGCGGTCGCTGCCGCCAGGTTATCAACGAAGCAGCGGGCATGAGCGGCCGTGACGTTCTGGTTTGGTGCGGCGCTGCCGAAGGCGACGCGGTTTCGCGCTATTTGATTTCAGAGTTGCTGCCCGATGCCTTTGGGCCGGGCGACCTGGGGCTTGGCCCCAAGAGCTAGCTTCGTCCCACCTTGACCGCGGCTGCCGCGACAAATGGCGCGCCCGCAACCAGCAACAGGCTGACGGCGCCCAGCAGCTTGATTGCCCCTGGGCCACCATCGACCGATCCAGCGCCAAAAATGATCAGCGGGATTGCGAGCGGGAGCATTACCAGGCCGGCAACAGCCCCTGCCCCGCTCAATCCGGCAACGAGCGCGCCCGTCGCTATGGCAAGCGCGGCGAGGCCGGGGGTTCCGATCAGCAGCGCCAGTTCGATCCGGCCCAATGTTGCCGCGTCGATTCCCAGCAAACCCGCGGCCAGTATCGCCGCCAGCATCAATGGCGGGCCAAAGCTGATCCAGTGCGCAACCAATTTGGCGGCTGATACGGCGGTCAGGCTGACGCCGCGCACGGCGAGCTGATCCAGCACCCCGGCATCGGCATCCGGCGCAATCAGGCGTTCGACCGGCAGCAAGGCCGCCAGCAGGGCAGCAGCCCAGATCACCCCGCTGCCAACCCTGGCGAGAAGCACGCGGTCCGGCCCGATCCCAAAGGGGAACAAAATCGCCACCAGCAAAAAGAACGCGATCGGAAACACAGCCCCACCGCTGGTCCATGCCCGGCGAATATCGCGCGCGATCAACGCAATCATCGGCCGCCACCCAAGATCAGCGTCCTGGCGTCGGGGATGGCAATCGGCTGGTGCGTCGCCACCAGCACCGCACCACCCCGTGCGCGATGGCGGGCGATGATCGCCCCCAACAGCTCGACTGCCGCGACGTCCAGACCGCTTGCAGGCTCATCGAGCAGCCAGATCGGTGCCGGACCGGCGATCAGTGGGACCAGCGCTGCGCGGCGGCGCTGGCCAGTCGACAGAAACCGAACGGGCACTTCAGCAATATGCGCTAGCCCCGCTTCCGCCAGGCCAGCCGTCAAATCGGACCCGCTGCCGCCATCGATCCGCATCCAGAATCCAAGGGCGTCGATCAACCGACGTTCGGGGTCCAGGGCATGTGTTTCGCCCAGATAGGCAATTGCCGCGTTGCCCTCCACGCGCCCAGCCGAGGGCGCCAGTAAACCCGCCGCAATCCGGATAAGGCTGGATTTCCCGACGCCATTGGGCCCCGAAACAAGCAACGCGTCGCCGCCATCAAGGGCAAAGCTGACGCCTTCGAAAAGCTGCCGGCCACCGCGCGTACAGGCAACATTGTCAAAAACTAGCCCGCCCACACATTCTTTCCCCAGCCGGACCCTTGCCTGACCCTGATGTCCGACATAGGCCGTAGCATCATTCCTCGGCAAGGGCAGCAACCCGGGAGACGGCGATATGGTCGAACAGTTGAACGAATATGAACGTGCCGAAGCGCTGGATGGGTTGGCCGAATGGGACTATGACGACGCACGGGATGCGATCACCCGACGCTTTATGTTCGCAGATTTCGTCGACGCCTTTGGTTTTATGACCCGCGTTGCGCTGCTCGCCGAAAAGGCCGATCATCATCCCGAATGGTCCAATGTCTGGAACCGCGTCGATATCCTGCTCACCACCCACGACGCCGGCGGCTTAAGCCACCGCGATATCGATCTGGCGGCCGCCATTGATGCGCTGGTCGGATAGGCGCATCCGATGATCGCTAAAGCGACTGTCGCAACGGGGAATTTTAGCCCAAGTCAATCGCTGGAAGCGGCCGACACCCCGCCCCGGCGCATCATCTTGCGCATCCGACCCGGCATCCAGCGAGCCGCAAAGGCCATACGGAACGCGGTCTTGCCGACATAGGTATGCACCTTGTCGCCGTGGACCGCATCCCAGGCCGCTTTGGCAACTTCGTCGACCGGTGTCAGCTCCAGGCCCGCGGCGGTCACCGTTTCCCGGATCGAATGATTTGAATTGCCCGCGGGCGCGGTCAGCAGCGGTGTGTCGATGAAGCTTGGCACAATATCTCTGACCTTGATGCCATCGGCGAACCATTCGCCATCCAGCGCTTCGGTCAATGCGCGCACCGCAAATTTGGTCGCCGAATAGGGCGCCAGCCCGGCCGACCCGTAAATCGCCGACGCCGACGCGGTGTTGAGCAGGCACGAGCCGGGCGATTTCTTCAGATAGCCATGGCCAATCCGCGCGCCGTTGAGCACGCCGACGAAATTGATCGCTACAACCCGGTCAATCTCGGCGAAATCGGTTTCGGCGATCGGACCACCTGAACCGATTCCGGCGTTGTTGAACAAGACGTCGAGCGCCCCGCCCGTAGGCTTCGTAAAGGCGTCAAGGCAGGCGACCCATGCATCCCGGTCGCGCACGTCCATGACATAGCTTTCAGCCATCGCGGCCGGCAAAGTTGCCAGGGCTTCGGCCAGTGCCGCCTTGTTGACGTCGGCAATACCCACTCGCCAGCCGCGCGCCGCAAAATACTGCGCGGTTGCCTTGCCGATACCCGACGCGCCGCCGGTAATAAAAATCGATTTTGCCATTGTTTGCCCCAATCTGGCGTGCCGGCGCGACGCCGGGTTTGACCTTACCTGCTTCATCCCGCATCACCGTCGACGATGCCAGAAGAAATGCGCGCCATTGGTCCTTCGGTCGCCTTTCACGGCGTTACCAAGCGCTATCAGGCCGCCCTTCCCGCGGTCGACACCGTCTCGGTTGCCATCGAATCGGGCAGCTTCGTCGCGCTGGTCGGCGCATCGGGATCGGGCAAGTCGACGTTGTTGAAAATGATCAACCGGCTGATCGAACCAAGCGCCGGATCGATTCTGATCGGCGGCGCGCCGATTGGCGATATCGCGCCGCACATCCTGCGCCGGCGCATTGGCTATGTGTTCCAGAATGTCGGTTTGTTTCCCCATTTTTCGGTGGCGGAAAATATCGCCATTGGGTTGCGGCTGACCGGCATCAGGCACAATGACACGCGCATTATCGACCTGCTCGATCTTGTCGATCTGCCGCATGATTTCGCGTCGCGTTTGCCTGATGCCCTGTCGGGGGGACAGCGTCAGCGCGTTGGCGTCGCGCGGGCGCTGGCAACCCAGCCCGGATTGATGCTGATGGACGAACCCTTTGGCGCGCTCGACCCGGTGACGCGCGATCAATTGGGGAAGGCGATCCGGTCACTTCACGACCGGCTGGGACTAACAACGATCATGGTCACCCACGACATGGCCGAGGCATTGTTGCTTGCGGACCGGGTGCTGGTGATGGATGCCGGTAAAATCGTCGCCGATTGCACGCCGGTGGAGCTGATTGCGGGCAAGGGCGGGCCGGTCGCTGATGCGCTGGTGGCCGTCCCGCGCGATCAGGCACACGCCCTGCAGGCGCTGGAAGCGCGCGGGTGAGCCCCTTCCTCGCCGCCTTTTCGCGCGTTCCGGATCTGTTGGCGGCGCATGTCCTGCTCGCGGCATCGGCACTGGTACTGGGGCTCGTGATCAGCTTACCATTAGCCATATGGTCAGCCCGCCGACCCTTGGTGGCGCGTGCCGCGCTTGGCTTTGCGAGCCTGGTGCAAACCATTCCCAGCCTGGCCCTGCTTGCGCTCTTTTATCCGCTGCTGCTGTCGATCTCGACGATGGTCGGTGGCGGCATTCCGGCCCTGGGGTTCCTGCCCGCGATGCTGGCGCTGACGCTGTATGCGCTGCTGCCGATCCTGCGCAATGGCGTGACCGGACTGGAAAGCATCGACCCCGCGGTGATCGAAGCCGCCGATGGCGTGGGCATGACCAGCTGGCAGAAGTTGCTGCTGATCGAAGCGCCGCTGGTATCCCCTGTGCTGATGGCCGGCATCCGCACTGCCGCTGTCTGGACAATCGGCGCCGCAACCTTGTCGACCACGGTCGGCCAGCCAAGCCTTGGCGACATGATCTTTGCCGGCTTGCAAACTCAGAATTGGGCATTGGTGCTTGCCGGGTGCGTAACCGCCGCCGGGTTGGCGCTGGCCGTCGACGCGCTGTTGGGTGTCGTCGAGCATGGCATTGCCCATCGCAAACGGATCCGCGCATTTGTCGCGCTGGGTATTTTGGGGGTCGGCGTGCTTGCCGCACTGGCACCGATGCTGCCGCGCAGCCAGCCAACGGTGGTCGTAGGCGCCAAGGGCTTTTCCGAACAATATATTCTGGCACGCATGATCGGCCACCGGCTCGAAGCCGCCGGCTACCGCGTGCAATATCGCGAAGGATTGGGATCAGCCGTCGTCTTCGGGGCGTTGTCTGGCGGCGACATCGATGTGTACGTCGATTATTCGGGCACGATCTGGACCAATGAAATGAAGCGCACCGATGTGCCGTCGCGCCCCGAAATCGTCCGACAGGTCGGTCGCTGGGCAGCATCGCAGCACAATATCCGGCTGCTCGGCGCGCTGGGTTTTGAAAATGCCTATGCCTTTGCGATGCGCGGCGACGATGCGACAAAGCGCGGCATCCGCAGCCTGTCCGACCTCGTCGCCCAGGCACCTGATCTGGATTTCGGCGCTGATCTGGAATTTCTCGAACGGCCCGAATGGGCAGCCGTCAAACGCGCCTACCCGTTAAGGTTCAAATCGGCGCAGGCATATAACCCGACATTCATGTACCGCGCCATCGACAGTCGCCGTGCTGACGTGATTTCGGCCTTTTCATCCGATGGACGCATCGCTGCCCAGAAACTGACGACGCTGGCCGATCCCAAAGGCGCTATCCCCGGTTATGACGCGATCCTGATGGTATCGCCGCGCCACAAGCGTGATGCCCGATTCATTGGTGCGTTGACGCCGTTGATCGATCATATCCCGGTCGATCTGATGCGACGGGCCAATTATCTGGTCGACCGCGACACCGACAAAAAGAGCCCGGAGGACGCCGCCCGCTGGCTTGAAGGCCAGATCAGCAAATAACCCCCGGCGGCGTTCACCGCCGGGGATCGACGCGTCATTCGGTGACGGCCGTCAGATTATCGTCCGAATTGCGATCGATAAACTTGTTGTAGGGATCAACCCCAGCAAAGGCAGGTTTGGCCTTGCTGACCAGCACAATCTGCTGGGTCCCGCTGTGGATGTCGTGCCGGTCGATCGAGATCACATCCTTGGCGTCAAATTTGCCCTCGCCCGGCCGGACCGTAAACAGGCCAACGTCCATGCTGTTGTTCAGCAGCGTCTTCGTTTCCTTGCCCTTGCCATCGGCATAGGCCTTGCCGCCCTCGATGGTGATGGTGGTCTGGAACGTCCCGTTGGCCAGTTTCTTGACCTTGGCGGTCTTCGCCTTGACGTCCCAGATGGTGATCTTTTCGAACAGGTCGCTGACCAGTTGCCGCTCTGCATCGGTGCGGCACAGCGCCTTTAGCCCGTCGACCAGAATCGTTGATCGGGGATAGGGCTGGCTCTTGAACTTCCACTGGGCCAGCAGCCCTGCCAGCATCTGGTTCATCCGGTCTTCGCCCAGCCGGTCCTGCAGCAGGTACATGACAACCGCGCCCTTGCGGTAATGGATGTATCCCTGGTTCTCCACCCGTTCGAGCGGCAGTTCTTCAATCACTTCAGACCCGCGCGACCGCAGATAATTGTCGAGCTCGTACTTCAGAAAACGGCGCATCTTATCTTCGCCGTACAGGTGCTTCATGACCATCATCGCGGAATATTGCGCCATGGTTTCAACCAGTACGGTCCCGCCCTGCATGTCAGCAGAGATGATCTGGTGGGCCCAATATTGATGCCCGATTTCGTGCGCCGTTACATAGGTGACGTAATCAATCGAATCCGCCTGCTCTGCATTGGCGATGAATCCTATCCGCTCTGAATAAGGAATGGTGCCGGCAAATGACTGGGCAAAGGTCTGGTAGCCGGGGAATTCGAGCACGCGGACATGATCGAACTGATAGGGTCCAAAATTTGCGCGGTAATAGTCGAGGCTCAGCTTCATGGCTTTCAGCATGCGATCAACGTTGAAGGCGTGCTTGGCGTCATAGAAAACGGTGCCCTTGACGCCGCCACCCAGATCGCTGGATTTCTCAGCATAATGGGCTGACTGGACCGAGAAAAAGGCAAGGATCGGCTGGCCCGACACAAATTTTGCGGTGCGACGACCGCCGGAAACGGCGTCGCCCACCTTGCGACCGGGCGCAATGGGCGTCTGGTCGGCATCGGTGGTGACAGTGATGTCGGACATCACCCAATCGGCATTGGCGATATAGTTGCGCTGTTGCGCGTTCACATCTTCCAGCTTGGCCATGCGCAGTTCGGGCGTCAGCCCGTTCTTGCGGCGGATGACGCGATCGGTCAGCAGCTGGCTTCGATCCATGCCGATGATCGGCGCGAAATCATAATTGTTCAGGAAGGTGCCGTTTTCGATCATGCTGGTATCGTCACCCTGTGCGCGGAACCCGCGTTGCCAGCGCTCCGATTTAAAG
>JAIELC010000105.1 GCA_019753375.1 Sphingomonas sp. | reverse complement strand
CGGCGTCATGGTTGTTGATGACGAACAGATTGAAATCCTGGACCTGCACTGGTTGTTTGCCGAACATGGGAATGGCCAGGCCAATGCGGAGCATCCGCCAATCTGCCTGCTAACCGGCAAAGACGTTGGCTGGATGGAAACGTTTCTGCGTCCGGTAATTGAAGCGGCAGGATACCGCGTTCAGATTGGCGCCTCCGCCGATGTCAAACCGACGATCGCGCTCGCAATGGAAGATGATGCGGCGCCTGCATCGTCTGTCGATGTGCCCGTTGTCCGGCTGTGTCGGCGCAAGCGCGACCGATCCGCAAAGGGAAGCGCCGTCTACCGCTATGATCGGGTGGCTTTAATGACGGTGCTCGAAGCGCATCGCGCTGCGGGAGGGCGTTGATGGAAAAGCTATTTCTGATCGCTCAGCTCGCTGATCGCACGGTCGCGATCGATTCTGATCAGGTCGATTCAGTGGTCGACATCAATCAGATTACACCGGTTCCTTGTGCTTTTGCCGAAGTCCGCGGGTTGGCGGCGTTGCGTAGCCGCGTGGTTACCGTGATCGATACCCGCATCGCGCTTGGGCTGCCGTCGAGCGAACGGCCCGCCCAACGGGCCGTTATCACGGTGATTGACGGGCATCATTACGCGATCATGGTCGATGGTCTGGAAGACGTCGCCCCGTTTCAGATGAACCCTGTCGGGGGCGGCATTGTTCTTGAGGGAGGATGGCGGTCCGCAGGTTGTGGGTTTATCGATCGGCAGGGCGAACCAGTGTTGGTCATCGAATTGCGCGCCTTGGTTCCTGGGATCGCGCTCGCCGCATAAATATCCAGGGATTAACCCGAAGCTTACGCTTTCGCGTCAAACAGGGTTCAAAGCCGTGTAATAAGGTGTTCGATCCCATGAAGACGTGTCTGGTCGTTGATGACTCCAAGGTAATCCGGAAGGTTGCTCGACACATTCTGGAAACGCTGAACTTTCGTGTTTCTGAGGCCGGCGACGGGCGCGAGGCTCTGGATAGTTGCCTGCAAGAAGCGCCGGACGTTATTTTACTTGATTGGAACATGCCCGTGATGAGCGGCATGGATTTCTTGCGCGCGCTTCGTGAAACCACGTTGTCAACGCGGCCCAAGGTCGTCTTTTGCACGACCGAAAACGGCATGGCCTATATCCGCGCGGCAATCGAGGCTGGCGCTGACGAATATGTCATGAAGCCGTTTGATCGAGAAACGCTCGAAAGCAAATTGCAAATTGTTGGCATGGCCTGATCGACCGGTCGGGCAGGTAGATGGCGCTGGCAGCAAACCTTCAACGGATTGATCCGGTTCGGCGCCGATCAACGCGAATTCTGATCGTCGACGACTCGGTCGTTGCTCGCGCCGTGATCGCGCGCACACTCGACGTTCATCTGCATTATGAAGTGGTGGGCGCCGTCGCAGACGCGACCAGCGCGCTGGCTTTTCTGGCTGCAAATCAGGTTGATATCATATTACTTGATATCGAAATGCCGGGGATAGATGGTCTGTCGGCTCTGCCAGACCTGATCGCTGCCGGCGATGGCGCGAAGATACTCGTCGTCTCTTCATCATGCGACGATGGCGCGGCGGCAACAATCCAGGCCTTGACGCTGGGCGCTGCCGACACGTTGGTCAAACCGAGTGTCGGACAGCTGGCCGGAAAATTCGCCAAAATCCTTGATGAGAAGATTGCACGCCTGATCGACCCGGACAATCCGGTTTCCCCCACTATTCCGACGCCAGCCCCCGGCCTGGCCTTGGCAAATGATTTTGATGTCGTTGCCATTGGCGCGTCGACGGGCGGTATTCATGCCGTCGGGCAGTTGCTCCGCACATTGCCTGCAAGCTTTAAACTGCCCATTCTGATCACGCAGCATCTGCCGGGCTCATTCATGCCCTATTTTGCTGCGCAGCTGACAGTACTTGGCGACCGGCCCTGCGATGTAGCCGCCGATCATATGCGAATCAGGCCGGGCCGCATGATTGTCGCGCCGGGCGATGCCCATATCCGCTGCGTGAAGATGGGTGATGACGTTGGAATTAGGCTCGTCACCGACCCAGCGGCATCCGGCTGCCTACCGTCGGTTGATCCCATGCTGGCCAGCGTTGCGCAAATATATGGATCGCGGGCTTTTGCGGTGATGCTCAGCGGCATGGGTCGCGATGGGACCGAGGGGGCAAAGGCCGTCTATCAGGCGGGCGGGTATGTGGTGGTTCAGGACAAGGGAAGCTCGGTTGTCTGGGGCATGCCGGGTTCTGTGGTTCAATGCGGGATGGCCCATGCCATTTTGCCGCCCCATGAAATCGGTCGATTGATCGTTACCCAGCGTCGCCCGTCATGCTGATCCCGGATCTTAGCCCGGTCAGCTTCAACCCGGCAATGCAGGCGCTGGATAAGCTGTTGGAATCGTGTACCGGGCAGCAAATTGCCAGCAACCGCGCCTGGCGTATTGAGACATTGTTGAAGCCGGTCATGCGCGATCTGGGCATTGCCTCGCTTGATAAGCTCGTTGCGGCATTGGCGTCCAGCAGCGGTGACAATATCCGAGAAACCGTGGTCGATGCCTTGCTCAATCAGGAAAGTTCGTTTTTCCGTGACGCGCCGGTGCTTGACATGGTCGCGGACGCGGTCGCCGCCATGGCAGCTGAAGCTAATAGTCGCCGATTGAAGATTTGGTCGGCGGCGTGCGCGAATGGGCAGGAGCCGCTGTCACTCGCCATGCTGTTCGCGGAGCGTGCCCGAGACACTGGGATGCCCGAGCCCGATATTCTTGCCACCGATGTCTCTGAAATGGCCGTGAACCGGGCCAGAGCCGGGCGTTTCAGTCAGTTTGAAATCCAGCGCGGCTTGCCCGTCCGTCGGATGATCCAATGGTTCGACGCAATCGATGTGGACTGGCAGGCGCGCGGAGATTTGCTGCGCCGAATCAATTTTCGCCGGCATAATCTGGTGGGCGATCCTGCCCCGGTAGGCCGGTTCGATGTTGTCCTTTGCCGCAACGTGCTATTGTATCTTTCCCCAGATAAGCGTCGGCATGTGTTTGAAATGCTGAGCAGCATCATCCGGCCAGGCGGACTACTGGTGCTGGGTGCGGGTGAGACGGTTATCGGCCAGACGGACGCGTTTGTCCCCAGCCAGCGCTATCGTGGGCTGTATGAGCCGGCGGGCAATCCCGGCCGCCGGGTTGATCAACGACTTGGCTGAACCGCCGCGCGCACGGTTTACATTGGCAGGGGCTGACGTTTATCGGGCATCATGATCCCCTCTCGTTCCACCGCTGCGCCTTCGCCGACAGGATTCGGCGTTGTCGACGTGTTGGTCGTTATCGGCATGAACGTGCTTTGGGGTTTGAATATTGTCGCGGTGAAAGTTTCGGTCGGGGCGATTTCTCCGCTAACCGCCGCCTTTCTGCGCCAGGCAATAGTGCTGATCGTGTGCGCAAGCGCGCTGCAATGGGTTCCGGGCAAGATGCGCGCGCTGACCGCCCTGGGGTTGCTGTCGGGTGGGGCGTTTTACGTTGCGATCAACCTGTCGTTGGCCGTAGCGCATAATGTCGGCGCGCTGGCGATTGCGGGTCAGTTGGGCGTTCCTTTTTCGCTGATCCTGGCGATCGTGTTTTATCGAGAACGCATCCATGTCCCACGCATGATCGGCATCGCGCTGGCGCTTTTTGGCGTGGTTATTCTGGTTTTTGATCCTTCGGCGGCAAATGAAAAACTTGGTATTGGCCTCACCGCGCTGGCCAGCCTGCTCTGGGCGATCTGCTCGCTGATCCAGCGCCAGTTGATTGGTGTGCGCGTTTTGTCGATTTACGCGTGGATCGGTCTGTGGGGAACGCTAATCCAGGGATTGATCGCCTGGCACTTTGAGCCCGCAGCGCTTGCCGCCGTGCCCGATCTACCGTTGCACACGCTTGCCTGGGTCGCTTTTTCCGCAATCGGCTCAACCGTGCTGGGGCAGGGGGCAATGTCGTGGCTGCTCCAACGGCACTCCGTCAGCGTTGTGACGCCGATGACACTGGCCGCCCCGGTAATTTCTGTATTTACGGCGAGTTGGTATTTCGGCACGCCTGTGACAGCAGTAATGCTGATTGGCGGGGGTGTGGCAATGCTGGGCGTCGCAGTTATCACCATTCGGACTGCGCGTGCTGGGGAAGTGCCATGACGATCATTGAGACGCCATCGCCGAATTTTGATGATCGAACATTACCGATCTCCATGATCGTTCTGCACTATACGGGCATGCAAGATGCCGAGTCCGCCATTGCGCGCCTCCGCGACCCCGAGGCCCGGGTATCCGCGCACTATGTTGTGGCCGAAGACGGAACAGTGCTGAGACTGGTCGCGGAGGAAAAACGTGCGTGGCACGCCGGGGCATCGCACTGGCGAGACATTGATGATGTAAATTCGGCGTCGATCGGCATCGAAATTGTTAATCCTGGCCACGAATTCGGATATCGGCCCTTTCCGGAAGAACAGATTGCATCAGTGATCCGGCTGGTTGGCGACATCAAGGATCGGTTCAACATTACCCGCGGTAATATCGTCGGCCATTCAGACGTTGCGCCTGGACGAAAGCGCGACCCGGGTGAGTTATTCCCATGGCATAGCCTTGCCCGATTGCGGCTCGCCCTGCCGCGCCCCACCAAGAATCTGATGGACCCGCAATGGACCGAAGCGGGCTTCCTGATTGCGCTGGAACGATTTGGTTATGACGTGAGCGAGAAAATGGCAGCCATCATGGCATTTCAGCGCCGCTTTCGCCCCGAGCTGATCGATGGCGAGATCGACGCCGAATGTCGAATGATCCTGCTCGCCCTGCTGTTGCCAAAGCCGCAGGGAGACGAGTAAGGCCGGTTTTGCCAGAGGGTCGGGCGGCCGCGGCCCCGTTGCAGAACGGGGGCGAGGAAAGTCCGGGCTCCACGGAAACAACGGTGCCGGGTAATGCCCGGCGGGGGCAACCCCAGGGAAAGTGCCACAGAGAGCAGACCGCCGCTTTCGGGCGGCAAGGGTGAAAGGGTGCGGTAAGAGCGCACCGCGGACCTGGTAACAGGGACGGCATGGCAAACCCCACCGGGAGCAAGACCGAATAGGGGCGGCATATGGGCAAGTTCCGGCCCGTCGCCCGGGTTGGTTGCTTGAGCCGCCACGCAAGTGACGGCCTAGAGGAATGGTCGCCTATCCGGGTGGTTCGCAAGAAGCACCCGGTGGACAGAACCCGGCTTACAGACCCTCTGGCATTTCACCGATACGACACAAAACCGTCATGGCATTCGTGACGTTGCATGGTTAGATGGCACTATATGGCGCGTTCCACACGATCTGTTGACTGGGGTTTTCCCCGCTGGCGCGGCTATGGCAGCTCGCGAGAAGCCGCGCAGGTTCGTCTGTGCGACCGTCATGGCTGCGAAGCGCCGGGCAACCACCCAGCACCAAAATCCCCGAACAGCCCGGATCGTTGGTATTTCTGCCAGGATCATGCCGCCGAATATAATCGGGGCTGGAATTACTTCGAAGGCCTGACCGCCGAAGAGGCTGCGGCGCGCGAAGCTCAGGAGACCCGTGATACCTCGGGTTACACCGAATCGCGGCACAACAGCTGGGCCGGCCCCGGTGATGGCAGCAGATCGCGTGACGAAATGCGCGCGCTCGACGTGCTGGAGCTAGAGGCAGATGCCGATTTTGACGCGGTTCGCGCGGCATGGCGAAGGATGGCAAAGGCCAATCACCCCGATGTTCGCCCCGGCGATGCCGAAGCAGCCAAGCGCTTTCAGGCCATCCAGGCTGCCTATGATGTGCTGCGCGTCGCTGAAGAAGGTCGCCAGTGGCAACCGGAATGACGAAGGGCGTTAAGGCCCATTGGCAGCGCACGATCCTGGTCTGTTCAAAATGTTCAAAGCGCCTCGATGGGGGCTTTGGTAAAAAGGGCAAGCAGTCGCTGGTCAAGGCGTTGCGGCGCTCTTTGGGCATCAAGCGCTGGCGCAAAGCGACCATCGGAATCGTCGAAGTCAAATGCCTGGGCGTGTGCCCCAGAGGGTCGGTGACCTTGATCGACGCAGGCGATCCGGGGAATTGGCGATTGGTACCGCGCGGGGCGGACGTCGATGCCCTGGCAATCGCCTTGAACTTGAAGCTCAGCGCCGATCACGCATAGCGGGACGCCGTTTCGCGGATCAGGGCAATCATGTTGGGAATGCCCTGCGTCCGGTTGGAGCTAAGCTGATTCTTCAGGTCAAATGGCGCAAGAAGCCCTTCGATGTCGGTGGCCAGGATTGCACCCGGCGCCTGATCCTGCACCGTTTCCAGTACGAGCGCGATAATGCCTTTGGTAATTGCCGCGTTGCTGTCGGCCAGGAAGTGCAGTGCTCCGGTATCGGCGCGGGTCGGATAGACCCAGACAGAGGCGGAACATCCGCGCACCAGCGTGGCATCGGTCTTTAACGGGTCGGGCATGGGTTCCAGTGTCCGGCCCAGATCGATCAACAGGCGATACCGGTCATCGGCGTCCAGAAATTCATATTCGTCGCGAATGTCATCAAGACGGGGCAGGGAAGTCATCGGCCATCCGCTACCGGGATGAACCCTAAAGGTCCACCCCGGCGGCAATCGCTTCCAGTTTGCGGATGCGTTCTTTCAGGTCGGCAATCTCAATGCGGGCACTGGCATTGGGCAGGCTGGGGGCCTGCTCATCGCGCGGTCCGGCCGTCAGTTCCTGCTGCTTGAGCTGCAGCCAGCCACGCCAGCCGGTCAGCATTGCCATTGTGACCATCCCGATAGCCGCAAGACCGGCGATCGCCATTGTCGCGTAAAAGGTTGTGTCGATCATGACGCGTCCTTTCCTTTTCAGTGCGGGTCGCGCAGCTTTTCGATCTCGCGATCGAGCCGCACAGCGTTGTTGTCATCGGTTGCAAGCCGTTCGAGCACGGCGATGCGCTCTTTCAGCATGGTTACTTCATCGCGCAGGCGCCGCGCGTCACCGACGGGGGCAGCATCCATTCCGGCTGCACTATTTTTGGTCTCGTAGCGCAGACGGATGATCCGTCCGACTGTGACGATCGCTACAATCATCACAACCATCTCGAAAACTTGCATTTTTGTTCACTCCCTGTTGGGAAATGGTTTAGTTCAGCGGTGGTTCGCGCAGGTCACGAAGCTGATCGATCTCATTTGAAAGGTCGACACCACGATCCGTGACAATCCGCTCCAATACTCTCACCCGTTCTTCCAGACGGCCATTCTGCGTGGCGTATTGTGCGGCCTTTTCGGCCACCATGCGCGCATCGAACTCCATCTGCTTTTCACGGTAAGCGAGCCAGGGTTTAAGGAGTACCCGCCCTGATACTGCAACCAGGCCCACGCTGATCGCCATGATCGGAATTAGAAACGCTAGCTCGCCGTGCATCGGAACGCCTCCTTAGTTAGCCTGACCACGGAGACTTTCGATCTCGCGCGCGGTGCGTTCGGCAGGATCGGTGGCAATCCTTTCAAGGACGGCAATCCGTTCCTCCAGTCGCCCGATCTGGCCGGTCAGTCGGTCATTTTCAGACGATAGCAGGCTGATCTTGCGTTCGGCTTCCGGTGCCTCTTTGGCAGCGATACCGCTCCATTCATTTTCCAATGGATAGCCGTGGCGGGCACGGATCCAGGTGGTGATGACCCAACCCATGGTCGACATGAAGATGATCATCAGGACAAAGGTTTGTCCGGGACTCATTGTACGTTCCTTCCCCTTTAGGCCGGTCGATCAGCGCAGGCTGTCGATTTCGTCGGCGAGGCGCGTGTTGCGGCTGGTGTAGACCGTTTCGATATCGGCCAAGCGACGGTCGATGTCGCGGAACTTGGACCGGACTTCGGCGGTCGACCGCTTCGGATTCGATCGGACACCCTGCCAGAACTTGGCGTCTTCGGGCGTCTCGTAGAGACCATAGGGCTTCTTGTCGGCAATGAACCCAACCGCGAAATAGGCAAGGATCACCCAACCGCTGGTGGCAAAGGTCAGCAATACCGCGCCAACACGAACGAAGGTGGTATCGATGCCGGTATAATCTGCAATCCCGGCACACACGCC
The DNA here is from genome assembly GCA_019753375.1 of Sphingomonas sp. Taxonomy (GTDB): domain Bacteria; phylum Pseudomonadota; class Alphaproteobacteria; order Sphingomonadales; family Sphingomonadaceae; genus Sphingomonas. The sequence goes on along the minus strand of JAIELC010000105.1, from coordinate 7,306 downwards.
CATCCATTTGCCATGCTGGGTGTCGCGGTAGAATTTGGTGCGGCTCGCGCTCATCTCAATTCCTCCTGGTAATTTCATAATCAAGAGCTTCGGGCATCGCGGCCTGGCTGCTCAGTTTCCAATCCGGGTGGTCAGCCGACACGATCCGTTCGATCGTGTTCAGTCGGTCTTCCAGCCGGCGGGCGGTGAAATGCAGCTCATCGAGCAGCTTTTCGTCTTCGCCGGTCAACGATCCAATCTGCTTCCACCGCGTAACATAGTGGAAGATCAGCCACGGCAGCCCGATAAAGAGGATAGCTATAACGGCTGGGGCAATGATGACGGCTTCCATATCAGTCAGCCTTTCCGATACGCGCCTTCAAGGCCGCGAGATCGGCATCGACCTTTTCGCTCGACTTCAATTCCGCAATTTCTTCCTCAAGGCTTTTGGTCGGGGCACCAAGGCTGAGGGCGTCGGCACGGCCTTCGGCGAAGTCGACGCGGCGCTCCATCAGGTCGAACCGCGAAAACGCTTCCTGAACCTTTGGACCGGCATACATTTCGCGCAGACGAACCCGGTTATGGGCGCTTTCAAGCCGTGTCATGATCGTGTTCTGCCGCGTCCGCGCTTCGCGCAATTTGGTTTGCAGCTTGCTGATATCCTCCTCGGCAGCGCGCAGTGCATCGTCGAGCACGGTAATTTCAGCCTGAAGCTGATCCGCCATGTCGGTCGCCTTTTGGCGTTCGACAAGCGCAGCCTTGGCCAGGTCTTCGCGATCCTTTGACAGTGCCAACTCCGCCTTCTCGGTCCAGCTTTCCTGAAGCTTTTCCAGCTTGCTGATGTGCCGGCGCATTTCCTTTTGATCCGCGATTGTCCGGGCGGCCGACGCGCGCACTTCCACCAACGTCTCTTCCATTTCCAGGATGATCATGCGGATCATCTTGGCGGGGTCTTCGGCCTTGTCGAGAAGGTCGGTGACGTTCGCGGCGATGATGTCTCGGGTTCGCGAGAAAATGCCCATAATCGATACTCCTTGGTGACGTCGAAATGAATAGGGGGCCGGGGCGGAAGGGGGCATGTCCGCCCCGGCATAGCTGCGACCGACGTTGAAGTCGGGACGCAACTGAACAGGTTTGATCGGTACCAATGCCACCTTGATCGGAACCAGCGAAATCGCATTGTCGCGCATCGCCGGTTCAATCGGGGTTGGGCATTGCGGTGTTTCCATCGTCGGTCGATCTCGTTCACGGTGGCGAAAGGTCGCCATTGCCAAGATGATCGCAGGAAGCGTGCCAATTTCAATTGTGGCTGAAATCCGCCATTTTTCACGCGATCGCACCAAATTGAGATTTTGCCACTTGCCAAATATCGGTGATTAATACCAAGTGTTGGCAATGCAACGAACGACTCAAACGATCGGCCAATCAAGTGTCTTTCTGGACGCCCTTGAACGGGCCAGCCGTGCGGCTGCGCTTGACCGTCCGGTGCTGGTCATTGGGGAGCGCGGCACGGGCAAAGAACTGGTTGCTGAGCGGTTGCATCGACTGAGTCCGCGCTGGGGCCAGCCCCTTGTGATCATGAACTGTGCAGCGCTGCCCGAAACGTTGATCGAAGCTGAACTGTTCGGGCATGAGGCGGGCGCGTTCACCGGCGCGACCAAAGCGCGAACCGGGCGCTTTGAAGAAGCCGATGGTGGTACGTTGTTCCTCGACGAGCTGGGCACGCTGTCCATGGCGGCGCAGGAACGGCTGTTGCGTGCGGTCGAATATGGGGAAGTGACCCGGATCGGATCGTCGCGGCCCATTCGTGTCGATGTGCGCATTGTGGCGGCAACCAATGAACATTTGCCAGACCGGGTCGAACGCAATCAGTTCCGCGCCGATTTGCTGGATCGTTTGTCGTTCGAAGTGGTCACGCTGCCGCCCCTCAGGGCGCGGTCGGGCGACGTGATGGTGCTGGCCGATCATTTTGGGCGTCGCATGGCGTCTGAGCTGGGATGGACTGATTGGCCCGGGTTCAGCGCTGGTGCGATCGACGCGCTGTGCGAGCATCGCTGGCCGGGCAATGTCCGGGAACTGCGCAATGTCGTGGAACGGGCAGTCTATCGTTGGGACAGCGAGGCGCCAATCGACGCCATCGAATTTGATCCGTTCCAGTCGCCATATCGCCCGCCCAGCGTTGCCGATCCGCAGCCAGGAAACGCCGCGAGCCAGCCGACAATGCCGGAACCGTCCCCGTCGCGCCCGCCCTCTGACCTTGATGGTTCCACCGATTTCAAGTCGCGAGTGGCACGTTTTGAACGTGAATTATTGTCACGGGCGCTGGCCGAACATCGCTTTAATCAACGGACCACGGCAGAGGCGCTGGGACTGAGCTATGATCAATTGCGGCATGCGTTGCGCCGTCATGATCTGCTGCCCGGCGGGTGACCGACAAAAAGTTGCAATTTGCCCCAATGAATAGGTTGCGTATCCGCAACGACGGACCCAATTGACGATTGCGCCGTTTCCCAATTAGGGCCCAACATCATCCGCCAGGAGGAACACCGATGGCTTTCGAACTTCCCGCACTCCCTTATGCCAAGGACGCGCTCGCGCCCGTGATGTCGGCAGAGACTTTTGATTTTCACCACGGCAAGCACCACAAGGCCTATGTCGACAAAACCAACGGCATGCTCGCGGAAAAGGGCCTGGAAGGCGCGTCGTTGACCGACGTGATCAAGGCCGCCAAGGACCGGGGCGACAAGGGCCTGTTCAACAATTCAGCGCAAATTTGGAACCACAGCTTTTTTTGGCACTCGCTGACGCCCGATTATGCGGCGCCGTCGGGCAAGCTTGCTGACATGATCAAGGATGATTTCGGCTCGACCGAAGTGCTTGTGAAGGCATTGATCGCCGAATCGACCAATCATTTCGCCAGCGGCTGGGGTTGGTTGGTTCTGGACGGCGGAAAGCTGAAGGTTACGTCGCTGCACGATGCCGACACGCCCGTTGTGTATGACGGTATGCAACCGCTGCTGACGATTGATGTGTGGGAACATGCCTATTACATCGATTATCGCAATGCTCGGCCTGGCTATCTGGAAGCGGTGACTGGCAAGATCCTGAATTGGGAATTTGCTGCCCAGAATCTGGACGGCAAAGGCATTTCCCGCGCCGATCAGGGCTGACGATCTGAGTCAAATTCCCCCGGTGTTCCGACCGGGTGATGGTCATCCGATATGCGCGGAATGACCGGGGGAATGTTGATCACGGTTCCGACTTCGGCGGTTCGGTTTGCAGGCCATGCTTCATCAGCATGGGCATATTGGCGATCACGAACAGAAAGGTGAGGGGGATAACGCCCCACAGCTTGAAGCCAACCCAGAAATCCTGCGAAAAATTGTTGCGTACAATTTCATTCAGTATCGCCATAGCGACAAAGAAAATCATCCAGTTGACCGTCAGCTTGCGCCAGCCAAGCTCCGTCAGGCCGGGATAGGCCGATTCAAGTAGCTGCTGAAGCAACGGCCGCCCCGTCAGCAGCCCAAATGCCAGCAATGCCGCGAGCAATCCGTAGATGATGGTTGGCTTCATCTGGATGAACCGGGCATCGTGAAAATACAGCGTCAATCCGCCGAAAACGAGGACCAGCACACCGGTCAGCCATAGCATCGGAGAGATGCGGCCAGCCTTTGCCAGGGACACCACCATGGCCGCGCCGATAGCCACGATAAACGCGATCGTGGCGGCCATCAGCCGGACGATAGGTAGCCCCGGCATCAGGAAGTTGAACCCGAAAAACACCACAAGGGGTCCATAATCGAGCGCCAGTCGAAGGCCGGGCGTGATCTGTTTTGATGTACCGTCAGTCACGGCGGACGCCTTCCACACCGGCAATGATCCGCGACACTTCATTGGCATTGAACGGCCGCAAATCGCCAACGCCTTCGCCGATGCCGATGGCGTGGATTGGCAGTCCGAATTGCTCGGCCGCTGCCACCAGCACCCCACCGCGCGCGGTGCCGTCCAGCTTCGTCATCACCAATCCGGTTACGCCGGCCACTTCTTTGAACACCTCGATCTGCGAAAGCGCATTCTGGCCCGTCGTAGCATCAAGCACCAGCACAACGTCGTGCGGTGATGCGGGGTCGATTCTCCCCAGCACGCGACGGATTTTGGCCAGCTCATCCATCAGTTCACGCTTATTCTGTAGCCGGCCCGCCGTATCGACGATCAACGCGTCGATGCCCTGCGCGGTTGCTTGTTTAACCGCTTCATACACCAGCCCTGCGGCGTCGCCGCCCTCATTGCCGCGGACGATGGGCACACCGACGCGGTCGGCCCAGGTGGCGAGCTGGCCAATTGCCGCAGCCCGGAACGTGTCGCCCGCAGCCAGCATGACGCCGTAATCCTGTTCCATAAACAAATGTGCCAGTTTGGCGATGGTCGTGGTTTTACCCGATCCATTGACGCCAATCACCAGAATGACATGCGGCCGGGGAAATGCAGAGATTTCCAGTGGCCGGGCAACGGTTTCAAGAACCTTTTCAATCTCCTCGGCGACAATCAACCGGATGCCCAGCTCTTCCATGTTGCGTTCAAAATTGCCATCGGCAAGCCGCTTGCGGATCCGGGTTGCCATCGCGGGGCCAAGATCAGACGCGATCAGGGCTTCCTCAATCTCATCCAGCGTCGCCGTGTCGAGGGGACCGGTGCCCAGACCAGCGAGGTTGCCGATCAGTCGATCGGAGGTCCGTTTGAATCCGCCGAGCAGTCGTTCGTGCCAGCTGCCCCCGCTCATGCGGCTAATCCTTGCGCCGCGCGCTCTGCCATAAGGATGCCTTGCGTTGATCCCGTGATCGTCACGTCGATAATTGTTCCTGCTGGTGCTGGTCCATCAAGCCAACGGACGTCGGCAAAATTGGGGGCGTGGCCCCGTGTTCCGGGACGCTCGACAAGCACCGACTGGCGCGAACCGACAAGGCTTTGAAGCCAGGTCGATTGGCGCGCGGCCGCACCTGCCCGCAATGCGGCGGCCCGGGCTTTGCGAATCGCCGGGTCAATCTGCGGCATCCTCGCCGCAGGCGTCCCCGCGCGTGGCGAATAGGGAAAGATATGGGCATGCACGATGTCGCAATCGTCGATCAGCGCGCGGGTATTAGCGAACATCGCATCATCTTCGGTGGGGAAGCCCGCGATCAGATCGGCGCCGATGGCGATGGTGGGACGGCTACGCTTCAGTCGCTCAACGATTGCCAGCGATTGGGCGCGGCTGTGCCGGCGCTTCATCCGCTTCAGGATCATATCATCGCCAGCCTGAAGCGATAGGTGGAGATGGGGCATGATCCGTGCCTCACCCGTCAGCACATCAAACAAACGATCATCAATCTCAACCGAATCCAGCGAGGACAGCCGCAGGCGCGCGAGCTTTGGCACGTGTTTCAATATCCGTTCGACCAGCATTGCCAGGCTAGGCGCACCGGGCAAGTCGGGGCCATAGCTGGTCAAATCGACACCGGTCAAAACGACCTCGGAATATCCTGCGTCGACCAGGGCGGTGATACGATCGATAACGGCACCGGCCGGGACTGATCTGCTGTTACCTCGTCCAAAGGGGATGGCGCAAAAGGTGCAGCGGTGGTCGCACCCATTTTGCACTTCAACAAAAGCACGCGCATGGGACGCGAAGCTGGTTGCCAGATGCGGGGCGGTTTGTTGGACGCGCATGATATCGCTGACCACGATCTTTTCGTTGCTGCCCCAAATGCGCGGATCCAGCTTTTCCGCGTTGCCAATGACCCGGTCGACTTCGGGCATCGCGGCAAATCCCGCCGGATCAAGCTGAGCGGCACAGCCCGTGACGATAATTTGCGCCTGTGGCCGTTCTCGTCGTGCGCGCCGGATTGCTGCGCGGGTATCGACAACCGCAGCGTTGGTAACCGCGCAGCTATTGACCACGACCACGTCTTGCCCTTGCAATATCGACCGGATCGTTTCGCCTTCGGCCAGATTCAGCCGACATCCCAAACTGATCACCTGGGGTTCAGTCATGACGGCAGTATCGGACGGTGCGCGCATGCGGCTCATCTAGGCGGCGCACGTCCTCAAGTCCATGCACAGACGCGGGCGCGATGCAGCTGCGATCAACCCGCGCTGCGTCTGGCCTCCGGCACAGCAACCAGGTCCGGGCCGGCCGTGCGGTCTGGCAAATGCAACAATCGCCGCTCCGCCAGCACACTCCGCACGCTCCCCTCGTTCATCGGGCGACCGTAGAGATAGCCTTGCCCCTTGCCGCAGCCCAATGCCCGCAACCGTTCCTCGGTGGCGGCATCTTCAATACCCTCGGCAGTGATCGGCAGATTGAGGCTCTCGCCCAGCCGCATGATGGCCGTGACAATCGCGGCGCTATCGGCATTAAGGGTCATCGATCCGATGAAGCTGCGATCGATCTTGATCCGGTCAAAGGGCAGCGCGCGCAGATGGGCCAGACTCGAATAGCCGGTGCCAAAATCGTCAAGGGCAATCCGAATGCCCTGATTCTTTAGGCTACCGATCACGGTCTGCGCCAGGGCAAGGTTGTCGAACAACGCTGCCTCGGTGATTTCGATTTCGAGACGGCTCGCCGGGAACCCCGTTTCCGCCAGGACCTTCAGAATTTTCTGGGCCAGCCATGGATCTTTGATCTGGATGGGCGACAGGTTGACCGACAGCGACAGTCCAGGATGCCAGTCGCGCGCGGCTAAAAATGCCTGACGCATGATCGACAAGGACAGGTCGGAAATCATCCCGGCTTCTTCAGCAATCGGAATAAACTGGTCAGGCTCGATCAGGCCTCGCAGCGGATGTTCCCAGCGCGCGAGCACTTCAAACCCGAACAGGCGACCCGTGATAAGGTCGACCTGCTGTTCGAAATAGGGGACAATCTGCTTTTGGGGAATGGCCGCGCGCAAGCCCGTCTCCAGCTCATTGCGCGCCCGCAATTCACGCTCCATCGACATATCAAACCAGGCAAGCCGATTACGGCCACCGCTTTTGGCCGAATACATCGCAATATCCGCGCTCCGCATGAGGGTATCGATCCCGCCACATTCAAAGTCCGAACGCGCCAGCCCGATCGAAGCGCTGATCTGAAGTTGCAGGCCCTGGACCAGAAATGGCTGCATCATGCGGGTCAGCAGCCGTTCGGCAATGCGATCCACCGTTCCGGAATGCGACGGATCGAAAAGCATGGCACAGGCGAATTCATCGCCGCCGAGCCGCGCCATCAGTCCGCCCGTTGGCATTATCTCGGCAATTTCGGCGGCGACCATTTTCAATAATGCATCGCCGATTGCGTGGCCATGCA
>JAIELC010000112.1 GCA_019753375.1 Sphingomonas sp. | reverse complement strand
CGGAATATGCGCATCTGGCGCTGACGATGATCGAGAACGGCTATTTCAACGGCGAAGACGTTCGGCTGGACGGGGCAATCCGGATGGCGCCGCGCTGAAAGGGCTATGGCCGGCAGCATTCCTTGCGAGGGGACTGAGGCCGGCCATGGACAGTTGACGACTCTTTTTCTCCTGCTGCGCGTTTAAAGGATTTCCCTATGACCGTTTCGCTCTTCAGCTTTGTCGATCTCTACCGCCGTCAACTTGACGCTGCTGCCCATTTGCTGACCAAGGGCGCCGAATTCGCCGCGTCACAGGGCACGTCAGAGCAGGAAATGCTGGGATGGAAGCTCGCCGGCGACATGCACCCGCTCAGCTTTCAGTTGATGGTGGTGATCAACTTCACGCGGAGCTGGACGGCACGCGTCGCCGACCTACCGGTGCCAGAGGGCGTGACGGCGGATCTGGATTTGGCGGCCTACCGCGCGGCGATCGCCGACGCCAAGGCATTTCTGGCCACGTTGAGCGCTGAACAATTTGCCGGGCGTGATGATGTTCCGCTAACCGTCAAGCTGGGCGAGACAATGGAACCGACACTGCCTGCCGGCCAGTGGCTGACGGTATTTGGTACGACAAACATCTATTTCCACTTGTCGATGATCTATGCAATTCTCAGGATGAAGGGGGTTCCGATCGGCAAGATGGACCTGTTCGCGGCCGGCATTTGATGCCCGTGTCCTGATGCCACGCCCCACGCCCCAACGTCTGACGCCAGCGCATTACCCGCACCACGATACCGTCCAGACCCGGTTCCAGGACCTTGATGTTCTGGGGCATATCAACAATGTCGCGATGGCGGCGTTGTTCGAAACCGGACGGGTGCGCTTCAATCGGCAGATCGGCCTGTTGCGGCCTTCGGGCAACCGCTTTCTGGTCGCGCGGACAGAGATTAATTACCTGGCCGAGGGGGCCTGGCCAGCCGATGTCGAGATGAGTCACGGCATCGGGCAAATTGGGACGCGGAGCTGGGAAATTCTTGGGCTGTGCATCCAGGACGGCAAGCCGCTGGCGACATGCGACGTCACGCTGGTGATGAGCGCGGACGGCGGCGCGACCGGCCTTCCCAATGACCTGCGGCGCACGCTGGAGACATGGCGGGTGGTTGCGTCGATCTAGACTCGCGATCACGCCAGGATTTTCCAGCCAGCCCCTGTTTGATTATCTTGGCTTTTGATCACGCTGCTTGGCGTGGCCGCTGCGCTTGGCTATCGCTGAAACGATGTTGCCGCCCGTTCTTGACGCCCTGCCGCTAACAATCGGCCCGTGGCTTGATCTGGCCGGGCTTTCCGTATTTTCCGCGTCCGGCGCACTCGCAGCCATCCGTCGGGGGCAGACGATCGTGACCTTGTGCTTTTTCGCGCTCATAACCGGGGTAGGTGGCGGCACCGTTCGCGACCTGATGATTGGCGCGCCGGTGTTCTGGGTTCATGACAGCCGCGCACCGGCAGTATGCCTGGGCGTCGCGCTGTTGATCTGGATGACCCCTGAACGCTGGTGGCGCGGTGCCGCACTCGACTGGTTCGACGCCATCGGGCTCGCCGCATATGCGGTGTTCGGCGCCGCGAAGGCGTTGGGCCAGGGCGTTCCGCCCGTGCCCGCCATATTGATGGGCGTCATCACCGCGTGCGTGGGCGGGATCATCCGCGACGTGCTGGCCGGGGTGCCGTCGATCATCATGCGGCCAGAAATCTATGTCACGGCCGCGGCGTTGGCGGCGGCGCTGTTTGTTGGTTTGCTCGCGATCGGCCTGCGGGTCGAAGTCGCCGCGGCGGTTGCCGCCGTCGCCGGCTTTGCATTGCGCGCCGCCGCTATCCGCTGGAAACTGGCGCTGCCCGCTTATCGCAGCGCGCGATAACCGGCGGCGCCCGCAATTATTCGCGGACCAACCCGATTTCGCTGAACGGCTTTGGTTCAACCGGCGGAATAACGCTGTCGTTCAACGCGCACTGCCAGAAACCGACATCGATCCAGCGCCCCTGCTTGTAACCCACTTCGCGGTAGACGCCGGCGCGCCGAAAGCCGACCGATTCATGCAATCGGATGGACCCGTCATTGGGCAGCGCGATCACGCCGATCGCTTGGGTAAAGCCCTGTGCGCGCAGCGTATCCAGCAGGGCTTCGTAAAGTAGCCCGCCCGTCCCCTGGCCTTGCGTCGGACCAGCCAGATAAATCGATGTTTCGACAACGTAGCGATAGGCCGGGCGGTCGCGGAATTGGCCGGCATAGGCGTAGCCGAGCACACCGCCGCCATCGGGGTCTCCATTGGTTGCTACCAGCCATGGATAAAATCCGTTGGACGCGCCGAGACGTGCCCGCATCTGCCGGGTGTCGGGCGCTTCGCTTTCAAACGACACGGTTCCGCCCAGAACATAGGGCGCATAAATCGCCGCAATCGCGGCGGCATCTTCCGGGCGCGCCGCGCGAATGGCGATCACAGGCCGAAACGCGCGATCAGGAGATCCATCAAGCGGACATCGGCGGGGTTCGCCCGCGCCGGCGCAAAGCCCCCGCATTCCAGACACCGCGCCTGAATGGCCGCGCCAAAGGCCAGTCGCCGCATGTCCCCCAGCGCCTGGACCAGCAGTGCCTGACGCTGTTGCGCGATGCGGCTAAACGCATCCTGGCCGCTTGAGTTGCTGTCTTCCTCATCATCGCCGCTGCTGGCGAAATCGGCCAGCAAACCGGCAAACCATTCGGGCTTTTTCTCAAGATATTCGGCATGCACATTTTTGGGATCGAGCTTGGCGCGGCGCGCGGCTTCGGCAATCGCATCATCAACGCTGCCAAATCGGTCAACCAGGCCAATCTGGTGCGCGACGCCACCCGGCCAGACGCGGCCCTGGGCGATATCATTGACCTTTTCCGCCGTCATTTTGCGTGCCGTGGCGACGCGGGTAATGAATTGACGGTACCCATTTTCGATGCCCGCCTGCAGGATCGCGTCGACTTCCGGACTTGTCCCGCCGAAGATATCGGGCTGTCCAGAAAGCGGCGTGGTCTTCACCCCGTCCGCCGTGACGCCGATTTTCTTCAGCGTATTTTCAAACGTCGGCACGATGCCAAAAATGCCGATTGACCCGGTGATGGTGTTGGGCTCGGCAAAAATCACATCGCCCGACGTGGCGACCCAATAGCCGCCCGACGCCGCAACCGACCCCATCGAAACAACCACCGGCAGCCCTTGCGCCTTTGCTTGCAAAATCGCCTGCCGGATTGTCTCGGATGCCAGCGCCGATCCGCCGGGTGAATCGACCCGGACCACCAGAGCCTTCAGCTTTTTCTTCGCAAGGCCATTGAGCATCGCCTTTGCCAGCGTATCCCCAGCGGCTGTGCCCGGGCCCCCTGATCCATCAACAATATCGCCCGCGACCGTCAGCACCCCGACGGCATCGCCGCCGGTCGGCAAGGGGTTGGCCTTCAGATAGTCGGCATATTTGATCGCGTTATAGGTGCCAGTGGGCTTGCCCGATACCTGACCAACCAGGGCCACCACCCGTTTGTCGAAAGCAATCTGGTCGCCAAGCTTGTCGACGATGCCCGCCTTTAGATTGGCCTCGGCAATGTTACCCCTGGTCGCGGTGATCAATTCGCCGGGCTTGGCAAGAAACGCATCGACCTGCGCCTTGGGTCGCGCCTTGGTCACCTGATTATGCCAGTCCTCGCTCAGCGACGCATAAAGCGCCTGGCTGGCTTCCTTTGCCTCAGGTGACTGATCGGCGCGGGTATAAGGCTCGACGAATGATTTGAATTTGCCAACGCGGTACACGTGCACATTGACACCCAGCTTGTCGATCAGCCCTTTATAATAAAGCTGATTGCCGCCGGGCCCCATGAACAAGGTACCGCCCATCGGGTTCATCCAGATTTCCGATGCATTGGCCGCCAGCCGGTAGCCGCCATCGGTATAGGCCGTTGCATAGGCCAGCACCGGCTTGCCGGACTGGCGCACCGCGCCCAGGGCAGACCCGATTTCACTCAATGCAGCGGGATAGCCGCCGACAAATCCATCAAGATCGAGGACGATCGCCTTGACGTGCGCATCATCCTTGGCCGCGTTGATCAGCCTTACGACATCGCGCAGCCGGATTTCGGTCGGCCCGGCACTGTCGCCAAAGCTGAAAGGCTGTGGTGAGGCGGGCTGTTCGACGATCGCCCCGTCCAGGTTGAGGACCAGCGCGCCATCGCGGATCGCGCGGGGATTGGGCCGCGCACTCAACGCCGCAAACAACCCCCCGAAAAACAGCAACATGGCGATCAGGACAAGGGCATCCTTGATGCCGACCAGCAATTTCCACGCGATCCGAACAAGCTTCACGTTGCTCTCCAACAAGATAGTTCCCGCAGCCCTAGCGTATCGTTGGCAAGGGGTAAACGAACAGTGTTGCCGTACCAGCACGCTCGTCTAGCCAAAATGGATTGACGCGCGCGGGGCATGATAATCCTTCATCGCGGAAGCCCAACTGCTGCTAAAGGCGCGCGATGGAATCGACTATACCCGCTTTTGCCCCGCTGACGGGTTCGGCGCCCGCGCATTGGCGCGGCGAGATGGCGGCGTTGCTGCGGCTTGCCGGCCCGCTGGTGGGGGCAAATCTTGTCCAGATGGCCGTTTACGCGATCGACGTTATCTTCGTTGCCCGCCTGAACCCGGTCGACTTCGCCGCGGCGACGCTGGGCGTGTTCCTTTACAGCGTGGTGTTGTGGGCGATGCTGGGACTGGCAACGGCGTGCGCGCCGATCATCGCTGCCGAACTTGGCCGTCGTCGCCACGCCGTGCGCGAGGTGCGGCGATCGTTCCGGATGGCGCTATGGCTGTCGGTGCTCGGGTCGCTGCCTTTTGTCGTCATTCTCGCCAACGGTGAAGCGGCACTCCGCCTGGCGGGGCAAAACCATCTGGTCGCCGCCCGTGCTGGCCAGTTTCTCGATATCTTGCTGTTCGCGCTGGTGCCAAGCATCGCTGCAGGCGTGATGCGCACGGTTGCCGCCGCATTGGGCAGGCCGGTCTGGGCCTTGCTGGTCACGATCATGGCGCTTGGCATTGGCATTGTTGGCAATTGGGCGCTGGTGTTCGGGCATCTCGGTTTTCCGGCGCTGGGATTGATCGGGTCTGCCATATCCAGTGTCGTGACAACGGTGGCGATGGTGCTGGCTTTCGCGGCCATTCTGGTGCTCGATCCCAAGCTCAGGCGGTTCCGCCTGTTTGGGCGCTGGTGGCGGCCGGAATGGCCCCGATTGGTCCAGATTGCGAAGCTCGGCCTGCCAATCGCTTTGGCCTACACGCTGGAGGGGTCACTGTTCGGTGGGGCGGCGGTGCTGATGGGGCTGATCAGCGTGACCGCGGTCGCCGCCCATGCCATCGCCCTGAACATCGCCGCCATCACCTTTCAGATCCCGCTCGGCATTGGTCAGGCAGCGACGATCCGCGTCGGCATGGCGTATGGCGCGCGGGACCCCGCGTGGATGGCGCGTGCCGGATGGTGCGCCATCATCATCGGCACCGGCGTGATGACGCTGACCGCCAGCGCGATCTGGTTTGCCCCAAAACTCTTTGTCAGCGCCTATCTGGATATGGCCGACCCGGCAAATGTGCTGACGATCCCGCTTGCGCTCAGCTATTTGATGATTGCCGCAATGTTCCAATTGTTTGACGGCGCGCAGGTCGTCCTGGCGGGCGCGCTTCGTGGCCTTCAGGATACGCGCGCGCCGATGTTCATCGCCGGCTTTGGCTATTGGGTGATCGGCTTTGGTACGGCCTGCCTGCTGGGCTTTGGCCTGCACTGGGAAGGGGTGGGCATCTGGCTGGGGCTGGCCGCTGGCCTGGCGGCCGTATCGGTGATGCTGCTGTGGCGCTGGAGCCGCAGGGTCAGGCTGGGCCTGGTGCCGGCCGACTGAAGATTTCGGTGCCCGTCGTGCCTTGACGAATCGCTTCCCCGACCACATATGCGGATTGTTGGCACTCATATGGGATGAGTGCTAAGAAAAAACCTGTTCGCAGATAGTATAGGAAAGGGAGACGCATGAACTTTCGTCCATTGCACGATCGTGTTCTCGTCCGCCGTATCGAGGCCGAAGCAAAGACGGCCGGTGGGATCATCATCCCCGATACTGCCAAGGAAAAGCCGCAAGAAGGCGAAGTGGTCGCCGCTGGTTCGGGCGCCAAGGCCGAAGATGGCAAGGTGACCCCGCTCGACGTCAAGGCCGGGGACAAGATCCTGTTCGGCAAGTGGTCGGGCACCGAAGTCAAGGTCAACGGTGAAGACCTGCTGATCATGAAGGAAAGCGACATTTTGGGGATCGTCGGCTGACGCCGACCGACACCTCGATCGTTTCCTGCAATTTCCGCAACATTCCAACTGAAAGGGTAGCCTCAACATGGCAGCCAAGGACGTAAAATTCAGCCGCGACGCGCGTGAGCGCATTCTGCGCGGCGTCGACATTCTTGCCGATGCAGTGAAGGTCACGCTGGGGCCAAAGGGCCGCAATGTCGTGATCGACAAGAGCTTCGGTGCTCCCCGCATCACCAAGGACGGCGTTACCGTCGCCAAGGAAATCGAACTGAAGGACAAGTTCGAGAACATGGGCGCGCAGATGCTGCGTGAAGTCGCGTCGAAGACCAACGATGTCGCCGGCGACGGCACCACCACCGCGACCGTCCTTGCCCAGGCAATTGTACGCGAGGGCATGAAGTCGGTTGCCGCCGGCATGAACCCGATGGATCTGAAGCGCGGCATCGATCTGGCCGTCACCAAGGTTGTTGAAGACATCAAGTCGCGGTCGCGTCCGGTGTCCGGCACCAAGGAAATCGCGCAGGTCGGCATCATCTCGGCAAACGGCGACACCGTCGTTGGTGAGAAGATCGCCGAAGCGATGGAAAAGGTCGGCAAGGAAGGCGTGATCACCGTCGAGGAAGCCAAGGGCCTCGAGTTCGAACTCGATGTCGTCGAAGGCATGCAGTTCGACCGTGGCTATCTGTCGCCCTATTTCATCACCAACCCCGACAAGATGACCGTCGAGCTTCAGGATCCTTACATCCTGATCCACGAAAAGAAGCTGTCGAACCTGCAGGCGATGCTCCCCATTCTGGAAGCAGTCGTTCAGTCGGGTCGTCCGCTGCTTATCATCGCCGAGGACATTGAAGGCGAAGCACTGGCGACGCTGGTCGTCAACAAGCTGCGCGGCGGCCTGAAGGTTGCTGCCGTGAAGGCACCAGGCTTTGGCGATCGTCGCAAGGCGATGCTCGAAGACATCGCGATCCTGACCAAGGGCGAGATGATTTCGGAAGACCTGGGCATCAAGCTCGAAAACGTCACCGTCGGCATGCTCGGCACCGCCAAGCGCGTTTCGATCGACAAGGATAACACCACCATCGTTGATGGCGCCGGTGATGCCGATGCGATCAAGGCCCGCACCGAAGCGATCCGTGCACAGATCGAAAACACGACCAGCGATTACGACCGTGAGAAGCTCCAGGAGCGTCTCGCCAAGCTTGCTGGCGGTGTGGCCGTGATCAAGGTTGGCGGTTCGACCGAAGTCGAGGTCAAGGAGCGCAAGGACCGTGTCGACGATGCGCTGCACGCAACCCGCGCAGCCGTGGAAGAAGGCATTGTCCCCGGCGGCGGCACCGCTTTGCTCTATGCCACCAAGGCACTTGAGGGCATGAAGGGCGCAAACGACGACCAGACCCGCGGCATCGATATCATCCGCAAGGCGCTGTACGCGCCGGTCCGTCAGATCGCATCGAATGCGGGTCATGACGGTGCGGTGATTTCGGGCAAGCTGCTCGACGGCGGCGATGCCGATGTCGGCTTCAATGCCCAGACCGATGTGTACGAAAACCTGGTCACTGCTGGCGTGATCGATCCGACCAAGGTCGTTCGTACCGCGCTGCAGGATGCGGCTTCGGTTGCCGGTCTGCTGATCACCACCGAAGCGGCGGTCAGCGAAATGCCCGAAGACAAGCCTGCCATGCCCATGGGCGGCGGCGGCATGGGCGGCATGGGCGGCATGGACTTCTGATCTGGTTCGGGAGCGGCATCGACCGCTCCCGACACCCTGTCGGAAAAGTCGAGCGGGATGGTGTAAGCTGTCCCGCGCTACGCCCGGCGCGGGTCTCCCCCGCTGGCCATACCCAACGAAATGGGCCGGAGGGAGCAATCCCCCCGGCCCTTTTCATGAAACATCAAACGCGTCGCCGGCAAGTGATGCCGGCGTGACACCCACGCTCTCTATTTATCGGCACTGCCGGCATCGTCGGTCGGCAATTCGGGTTTATCGGCAACCGCCGCGGGAAGCGGCGCGGCAGGCGGCTTGCATCCCCGCATCAGGCCTACACCCTTCAGATAGCCGCGCCGAACCGAGCCTGCATAAACCGCCGCCTCTACCCGCCGTTCCGCCTTGTCGGCGCCGGTCAGCACCTTCACCAGGCCAAGCCCGGGGATAAATGCCCCAACCGCCGCGCGCGCCGCTGCTGCCGCAATCTCCGATGATTCCCCGCGACGCTTGGCGGGCCGATCAACATCATCCCCCAGCGCCTCGTTCAGTTTGCCGACTTCGATGGCGATGGCCCGGCATGTCCGCATGTTATCAATCGAATAAGGCGCGCTGACCGCGAGTTGCAGGACTTCGGGGATTTTGTCCTTCTGGATCTTGGCATCGCGCAGCGGCTGCGTTGCTGCGCGCTCCACGCTGTCGGGCTGGGTCTGCGCGGTCTGGCCGATGGCCGGGATCGGCAACGCCAGCAACGGCAAGGAAAGCATCAACCAGGGCGTGCGCATAAAAATCTCCAATCAGTCTGCATCTTTGCAGGTGATGATAGACCGCGCGCGCGAGGTTGTCGAAGCGTTGGACGAGTCCATCCGGGCAATCGCGGCCCTGCCACGGCCAATAGACGTCCGCAATCGGTGCGCTTTGTGGCCAGCGGCCAGATCGCCCCGCACGATCTTCAGCGCTTCATCGCCTCGATCAGTTTCTTGACATCCTGTGATCGGCCACGCGGTACGATCAGAATGTCGTTGCCGCTGGCGACAACGATCAGGTCGCTGACGCCCACCATCGCGATCCGCGGGCCATCGCTGCGCACCAGACAATCCTGTGCCTCAACCAGCACCACATTCCCAGTTGCCGCATTGCCAGCCAGGTCACGGTGGCTGATGGCATGCAGCGCATCCCAGCTGCCGACATCGCTCCAGCCCATCGCGACGGGTACCACCGCCACGCGATCGGCCTTCTCCATCACCGCATAATCGACCGAATTTGCCGGCGACGCCGCAAAGGCCTGCGCATCGGGGTGAATATGGTTCCCGTCACGCCGGGCGTGTTGCATCGCCTGCTGCGCGGCCGCCAGCATCGCGGGTTCATGGACCGCCAGCGCGGCAAGAAACATATCGGCACGGAACAGAAATATCCCGCCGTTCCAATAATATCCGCCCGCCGCCAGCATCGCCTGCGCCTCGACAAGCGGCGGCTTTTCAACGAACCGGTCGACGCGGTGCAAACCGGGTGCAATCTCCCCGGCCTGCTTGATCCAGCCATAGCCGGTGTCCGGGCTATCCGGCGCAATCCCAAAGGTAACAAGCCAGCCACGGCGCACTTCGGGCAGCGCCAGGTCGATCGCTGCATGAAAGGCGGCAAGATCGGTAATCACATGGTCCGATGGCATCACCAAGATCACCGTGTCGCCTGCGGCGGCGAGCGCGGCGAGCGCAATCGCCGGCGCGGTATTGCGCGCCATCGGTTCGAGGATGAGCGCCTGCACTGAAACGTCGATCGCGGCGAGCTGGGCCTCTACGTCGTCGGCATGCTGCGCGTTGGCGACAATGATTGGCGCCGCAAATGACGGCAAACCAGCCGTCCGGCGGGCTGTGAGCTGCAGCATTGTTTCCTCTGCCGTCAGCGCCAGAAGTTGTTTGGGGCTTTCGGGCCGCGACATTGGCCAAAGCCTCGTTCCAGAGCCGCCGGACAGGATAACCGGGGTAATGATCGTGTCGACTGACATGCGTCCTCACTGCAATAAGCCCGGGCGCTGTAAACCGCCGAGCCCGGCGGTGAAATGCCCGAAACTGCGATTTATTCTTTTTTTGTAAAATTCGGCGACGGTGCGTTGGTGATGTCGGAATTGTTTACACTTTTCGATTAGAGCCGACGGCGCGATGATAAGGCTGTTCAAGCAATATGTTCCCAACGCCGTGCTGCTGCTCGGCCTGCTCGATATCGTCATGCTCATGGTGGCGGGTGAATTGGGATGGACGCTGCGCGCCGCGCAGATCGGGATGGTCGCCGCCCCGATGTCCAGCCGGCTGCCCCAGCTGATCACCTTTGCCGTGGTCGTCGAATTTGCGATGATTTCGGTCGGCGTCTATGGCCCGCAGGCGTTGCAGTCGATGCGTTTTGCGACGGCTCGCCTGATCGTTTCGGTCTCGCTTGGCGTCCTTGTTCAAAGCGCGCTGTTCTTCTTCCTGCCGATGCTGGGATTCTGGCGATCGAACCTGCTCTACGCGATGGGCTTGTCGGTTGTCCTGTTGGTCGGCCTGCGCATTCTGCTCGGTAAGACATTGGGCAGCCAGGTGTTCAAGCGACGCATCGTTGTCCTTGGCGCGGGGTTGCGCGCCCAACGCCTGAAAGCGCTGGGGCAGCGTCCCGGATCGGCCTTTGTCGTTGTCGGCTATGTGTCGATGAGCGAGGCTAATCGCGTCATCCCCGAAGCCATTGCCCGCGACGCGATCTACAATCTTGCCGATCATGTCGTCCTGCTCAATGCCTCCGAAGTGGTGCTCGCGCTTGAGGAACGGCGCAATGCGCTGCCCCTGAAGGATCTGTTGCGGATCAAGACGACGGGGGTTCACGTCAATGAGATTTCGACCTTTCTGGAACGCGAGACCGGACGGGTCGATCTCGACAGCGTCAATCCTTCCTGGCTGATCTTCTCGGACGGATTTTCGTCGGGACGCATGGTGTCGAGCGCGTTCAAGCGATTGTTCGACATTGCCGCCAGCCTTGTCCTGCTGCTGCTGGTCGCGCCAGTGCTGCTGGTAACGGCCCTCGCGATCAAGCTGGAAACAAAAGGCCCGGTATTTTACCGGCAGCGGCGCGTCGGCTTGTATCATCAAGGCTTCGACATCGTGAAGCTGCGCTCCATGCGCCAGGATGCCGAAATGCCGGGCAAGGCGGTTTGGGCCGAAAAAAATGACCCCCGCATTACCCGGGTCGGTCGCGTCATTCGCAAGCTGCGGATCGACGAAGTGCCGCAGGCCTGGTCCGTGCTGAAAGGCGAAATGAGCTTTGTCGGGCCACGCCCCGAACGACCCCAGTTCGTCGAGGATCTTGAACAAAAGCTGCCCTATTATGCCGAACGCCACATGGTGAAGCCGGGCATTACCGGCTGGGCGCAGATCAACTATCCCTATGGCGCGTCGATAGAGGATGCCCGGCAAAAGCTGGAATACGACCTGTATTACGCCAAGAATTACTCGCCTTTTCTGGATTTGCTGATCCTGTTGCAAACGGTGCGCGTTGTGCTGTGGCCCGAAGGCGCACGGTAACGATATGGTTCAGACCGCCCTGATCCTGTGGAGCTATTCGCTGGCCGCCATGCTGTACGGCGGGTTGACGCTGTCGCAGATCAGCAAGGCCGGCACCGCCTTGCCGCGGCTCGCCTTTCTGGCGGCACTGGGACTGACGACGTTCTGGGCGGTGGGGATTGCGGGCATTGGCGCGCATGAAGCCGGCAACGCGATTGCCGAAACCGGCCGCAACATCGCGTGGATCGCCTTTATGGGGGCGCTGGTCCGCCGCGACCGGCAGGTACCCGGCGGCGCCAGCGTTATCGTCGTTTATGGCATGGTGCTGATCGTCCAATTGGCAATCGGCGTATTGTCGGTCATCGCCACCGCCATCACTGACCCGCAAGTCGTGGCTTCGGTCCTGACCGTCGCGACCGTGCTGCGGATGATTGCGATGATCACGGCCCTGGTGCTGGTCAATCACCTGTATCAATCGGTCGCACCGGTATCGCGCGGCGGCATCCGCCTCGCGGTTTTCGCGCTGGCGGCGATGTGGTTTCTGGATTTTATTGTCTTCACCCTCGCCTATCTCAACCTGACCGACACCGGCATTCTCGATCTGGTGCGCGGTATCGGCATGGCGGTGATCGCGCCCTTCTTTGCGCTCGCCGCGCATCGCAACGGCGACTGGACCCTTCGCCTGTCGCGCACCGTGACATACCGATCCTTATCGATCGCGGCGATTGGCCTGTATCTGTTGATGATGGTGGTCATGACCAGCGCCATCGCCGCGATTGGCGGCCCTGGTGTCAGGCTGCTTCAGACCGCCTTTCTGCTCGGATCGACGACTGCCCTGATCACCTATCTGTCGAGCGCGCCGCTGCGCAGCTGGACCAAGGTGAAACTGGCCAAGCATCTGTTCACCCACCGCTATGATTATCGCGCGGAATGGGCCCGCTTTACCGACACGCTGGGTCAGCCGGGCGATGGCGCCGCCCCGCTTGAACAGCGCATCGTCAAGGCAGTTGCCGATCTGACCGATTCGCCGGCCGGCCTATTGCTGGTCCCCGATGGCATCGGGCTGGGTCAGGGCGCGGGCTGGAACTGGCCCGAAGACGATGTGGCCGGGCCTGCGTCGATGACCATGCTGGCCGACCTTCTGCGCCGGTCGGCACAAATCATCGAAATCGATGCCGTCCGCGACGGCAGCGCCGATATCGCCGAACTCAGCGGCGTCCCACAATGGATGGTTGACCGTCCGGACAGCTGGGTGGTGGTCCCGCTGGTCCATTTCGGGGTGCTGGCGGGCGCCATTTTGCTCGCCCGGCCGCCGATCGACCGCCGGCCGGATTGGGAAGATCTTGATCTGCTGCGCATCGCCGGTCGGCAGGTTGCAAGCTATCTTGCCGAAGCGCGCGCGCAGGGCGCCCTGTCCGAGGCGCAACGGTTTGACGAATTCAACCGTCGCTTCGCCTTCATCATGCACGACATCAAAAATCTGGTGAGCCAGCTGATGCTGGTGGCGCGCAACGCCGAACGCCATGCCGACAATCCGGATTTCCGTGCCGACATGATCGCGACCCTGCAGGATTCGGCGGCGCGCATGAACGATCTGCTGGCCCGTCTTTCGCAGCATCATGGCGGTCGCAGCGATAGCATAGAGGCCGTCGCGCTGATGCCGCTGCTGGAGCAAGTGGCGGCGGGTCGGCGGGCCCAGCATCCGGTTGCGACCACGGGCCGCGCCGACACGCTGGTGATGGCGGACGCGGCCCGGCTTACCCAATTGCTGATCCACCTGATCCAAAACGCGATCGAGGCAAGCAGCCCGGGTGATCCCATCGTCGTTGCGGTCAGCGATGATGGCGATGCGGTAGCGATCGACGTGATCGACACGGGGTGCGGCATGTCACCCAGTTTCGTTCGTGATCAGCTGTTCAAGCCGTTTGTTTCGTCCAAGCCGAATGGCTTTGGGCTTGGCGCCTTTGAGGCGCGTCAGCTGGCCCAGGCAATGGGCGGCGACGTGACCGTGTCGAGCCGCGAAGGCGAAGGAACCCGTTTTCGCATCACCCTGCGCCGCGCCGGGGCAGATGCCGTTGCCGTCAATCTGGGAAGAGTCGCATGAACCTGCCGCGCAAATTGCTGATCGTCGAGGATGATCCCGGCCTGCAGCGCCAGCTGCGCTGGGCCTATGACGGCTATGACGTGCTTGTCGCGGGGGACCGGGCGCAGGCGATCGAATTGCTGCGTGCGGAAGAGCCCGATGTCGTCACGCTAGACCTTGGCCTGCCGCCCGACCCGGACGGCGTGTCCGAGGGATTTCAGACGCTCGATACCATCCTCGCGCTCAAGCCCGGCACCAAGGTGATTGTCGCGTCGGGCCACGGCGCCCGCGACAGCGCGCTGCGCGCGATCGATCACGGTGCCTGGGATTTCTACCAAAAACCCATCGACATCGATGCGTTGGGGCTGATCGTCGCACGCGCCTTTCATGTCCATGCACTGGAAGAGGAAAATCGCCGCCTGTCGCAAGCCAGCAGCAGCGTAACCGCGCTGGGCGGCATCATCACCGCCAGCCCCGAAATGCTGAAGGTCACCCGCACGATTGAGCGCGTTGCCGTTGCCGACGTGTCGGTTATGCTGCTCGGGGCAAGCGGCACGGGCAAGGAATTGCTGGCGCGGGGCCTGCACGATGCCAGCCCGCGCAAGCGGGGCGCCTTTGTCGCCATCAATTGCGCGGCGATCCCTGAAACTCTGCTCGAAAGCGAGTTGTTCGGGCACGAAAAGGGCGCCTTCACCGGTGCGGTCAAAACGACCGAGGGCAAGATTGAACAGGCAGCTGGCGGGACGTTGTTCCTTGACGAAGTGGGCGATATTCCGCTGCCGCTTCAGGTCAAATTGCTCCGTTTTCTGCAAGAACGCACGATCGAGCGCATTGGTGGACGACGCGCGATCGCGGTCGATACGCGGATCGTCTGCGCGACCCATCAGGATGTCGATGCCATGGTTGCGGATGGCCGCTTCCGTGAGGACCTTTACTACCGGCTGGCCGAAATTGTCGTGCGGATACCCAGCCTGGCCGAGCGGCCTGGCGACGCATCGCTGCTCGCGCGGCATTTCGTCAAGAAGTATGCCAGCCAGATGAAGCTTGGCATCAACGGGCTGGCCGCCGATGCGATTGCCGCGATTGACGGCTGGGGCTGGCCGGGCAACGTCCGCGAGCTGGAAAATCGTATCAAGCGGGCGGTGATCATGGCCGACGGCAAGCTTGTGACTGCCGCCGATCTTGATCTGGCGGAAAGCGATGATCCGTTGCCGCTGAACCTGAAGGCGGCGCGCGAGACCACCGACCGCCGGATCATCCGGCATGCGCTGACCCAGGCCGACGGCAATATCTCGAACACGGCCAAGCTGCTGGGGATCAGCCGTCCGACGCTATACGATCTGATGAAGGCATACGGCCTCCAGAGCTGAACACCGGGCGCGTTGGCGAATCTGGCTTTGGATCGGCCATCGCCGGCGGCATTGACGACGATGCCGGTGCTGGGTCGATCCACCATTGCAGTCACTCATCTCCCGCTGGCATAACGGACCAATGCCAAGGCTGATGACATGACCGATGCGATCGAGCGGATCGCCACCGCGCTGGAACGCTTGGCCCCGGCACCAAGCGTCGCGGCCGATCCCGCGGCGCATCCCGCCTATGTCTGGCGGGACGACGCCCTGGTCGCCGCCCGGCACTTTGTGCCGCTGCCGCTGCGTTTGCTGCGCGGCATCGATGCGCAGAAAGACGCCGCGCTCGCCAATCTGACGCGCCTTGCCGCCGGGTATGCGGCCCATGACATGCTGTTATGGGGGGCGCGTGGGGCGGGAAAATCGGCGCTGGTTAAAAGCGCTATCGGTGCCCTGCAAACGGATGGGACGACGCTGGCGCTGGTCGCTATTGCCGCGGCGTCGCTTGCCAGCCTGCCTCGGCTGGTT
>JAIELC010000053.1 GCA_019753375.1 Sphingomonas sp. | reverse complement strand
AAGTTCAGCTCGCAAACCAAGGATAAGCTGGTTTCCTCCGAAGTACGCCAGCCGCTGGAAAGCCTGATGGCCGACAAGCTGGCCGAATGGCTGGAGGAAAATCCTGCGCATGGGCGCGCCATTGTCGGCAAGGTCATCGATGCCGCCGCGGCCCGCGAAGCCGCCAAAAAGGCACGCGAGCTGACGCGGCGCAAGGGCGTGATGGACATCGCGTCCTTGCCCGGCAAGCTGGCCGATTGCCAGGAGCGCGATCCGGCGAAATCGGAACTTTTCCTGGTCGAAGGCGATTCCGCCGGCGGCTCCGCCAAACAGGGCCGCGACCGCCATTTTCAGGCGATCCTGCCGCTGCGCGGCAAAATACTCAACGTGGAACGTGCCCGGTTTGACCGGATGCTGTCCAGCCGCGAAATCGGCACGCTGATCCAGGCAATGGGCACCGGCATTGGCCGCGATGACTTTAATCTGGAAAAACTGCGCTACCACAAGATCGTGATCATGACCGACGCCGATGTCGATGGCGCGCATATCCGTACCTTGCTGCTGACCTTTTTCTACCGCCAGATGTCCGAGATTATTTCCGCCGGGCATCTCTTCATCGCGCAGCCGCCGCTCTACAAGGCAACGCGCGGCCGCAGCGAAGTCTATCTGAAGGATGACCCTGCGCTCGACGACTATCTGGTCGAAAACGGCGTTGCGACATCGGTGCTCGAAGGCCCCGGCGGCGCCCGCGCCGGGGCCGATCTGCGCGCACTGGTCGACCATGCACGGCGGATGCGCACGCTGATGCGCTATGTCCCGCGTCGCTATGACCCGACGATCATCGAAGCCATGGCAATGGGCGGGGTGCTCGATCCGGCGATCAGCGCAGCCGAACGCGCGCGCCTGCTGGCGATTGCGGTCACCGGGCTCGATGCAGCCGATGCCGATGCGCGCTGGTCGGCAGATCTGACGCCGGAAGGAAGCCTGCACTTCAAGCGCATCTGGCGCGGCGTGACCGACCACCACATCATCGAATCCGCCTTCATGGGCTCGGCCGAGGCGCGCAAGCTGCACGCGCTCGCGTTCGAACAGCGCGACACCTATGCGCTGACCGCCAAGCTGGTTTCCACCAAGGCAGCCGCTGCTGCCGAGGCAGAGGCTGCCCCCGAGAATGACGATGATGATGCGCCGGTCGTCGTCGGCAAGGGCGAAACGATGGTGGCGCGTCCGAGCCAGTTGCTGGATGCGATCCTGGCCGCGGGCCGCAAAGGGCTGGCGATCCAGCGCTATAAGGGCCTTGGCGAAATGAACGCCGAGCAATTATGGGAAACCACGCTTGATCCCGCCAACCGATCGATGCTGCGCGTGGAAGTCGAGCAGGCCGATGTTGCCGACGAGATTTTCACGCGGCTGATGGGCGACGTGGTCGAGCCACGGCGCGATTTTATTCAGGAAAATGCGCTGTCGGTCGCCAATCTGGACGTTTGACGCGCCAAAGCAGGAGAGCAGGCATGAAATCAGTATATTGGGGCGCGGCGGCAGCAGCGTTGATGGTCAGCGGCTATGCACTGGCGCATGATGGCAAACATCCGGCGACGGCCAAACAGGTAGCGGCGGCGCTTGCTGACCCTGCCAGGGCCGATCAGGCAGCCGATGATGCCCGTCGCCATGCCGCCGAAGTCGTCGCGTTCATGGGCGCCGGACCGGGATCGACCGTTGTCGATTTCTTTCCTGGCCGTGGCTATTGGACCCGCATCCTGACCGGTGTTGTCGGTCCGACCGGTCATGTCTATGCGCTCTGGCCGAAACTGGGTGAAAAATATGCGGCCAAGCCGTTGCCCGAGCTTCAGGCGCGCAAGCTTGGCAATGTCACGGCCGAGGTACTGGCAACCGATGCGATCACGACGCCAAAGCCGGTCGATATCATTCTGACGGTCCAGAATTATCACGACGAACCAAATGGTGGTCGCGGTGAAGCGGCGATCGACGCCCTCAACAGCTCGGTATTCGCGGCCCTGAAAAAGGGCGGGGTATATATCGTTATCGACCATGCGGATGCCGCGGGAACCGGCATGGCCGGGACGTCAACCACGCACCGGATCGACCCGGCGGTCGTCAAGGCACAGGTACTGAAGGCCGGCTTTGTGTTCGCGGGGGAAAGCACCGTGCTCGCCAACCCCGATGATGATCACAGCAAGAATGTCTTTGACCCGTCGATCCGCGGCAAGACCGATCAGTTCATCTACAAGTTCCGGAAACCCTGACGAGGCCGGGTCGCAGCCCCGGCGGGAGAGAAGCCATGCGGCGGCGGATGGTGATAAACGGCTCGCTGGCGCTGGCCTTGACGCTGATCACGGCGTCGACCCAGGGGTTGACGCGGGCTGCCGCGCAAGCTGCGCCGGTCGGTTTACCCGATTATGTAGCTAGTGCCGCCGCGCACCCGTCGCGCGCGGGGCAGGCGGGCGACGATACCCGCCGGCACGGGCCCGAAATCGTCGCGTTTGCGGGATTGCGCCCGGGGCAGAAAGTCATCGATCTGATCCCCGGCGGCGCCTATTGGTCACGCTTGTTCGCGCTGACGGTTGGTCCGCGCGGCCATGTCTATGGTATCTGGCCGCAACCCTATGCCGCCGTGGCACGGCGCAACGTCGTCGATTATGGCCGGATAGCCCAGCAGGCGCCGTTCCGGCATATGTCGGGATCGGCGCAACCGATCGCCGATCTTATGGCCCCCGAAAAGGTCGATCTCGTCTTCACGGCGCAAAATTATCACGATTACGCCGACGCCTTCATGGGCAAGGTGGGACCGGCGGTGCTGAACCGCGCAGCATTCAACGCGCTACGCCCGGGCGGTATTTTTCTGATCATTGATCATGCCGCGCAATCTGGATCGGGGATGCGCGATACGGACACATTGCACCGGATTGATCCCGCGATCGTACGGCGACAGGTTACGGCGGCGGGCTTTGTCTATGTGGGCGAAAGCCGATTGCTCCGGAACCCGGCGGATGACCACAGTAAGGCGGTTTTCGACGCGTCGATTCGCGGCCGGACAGATCAGTTCATTTTCAAATTTCGCAAACCGCTTGGGACGCGCTGACCGGGCCGATGTCGATTCCACGCGCGTGGACGTGCCGCTAAAGCAGGACGTCCTGCATCGGTTCGCGGCCAAAACTGCCCCCGCCGCGACGCCGGGCGATTTCCTGCTCGGCGGTAAAACGGACATCAGGATCGCGGTCTGCGGCAAAGCCGTGCAGCACATCCTCGTCCAGATCGCGCCAGTCCTTGCCGCGATCCGGGCCATTGCGAACCCGTGGCAGCAGGCCGGGGAGAGTCGACCATTCGATCAACTGGGCGACGCTGACCGTGTTCAGCATATCGCGCAAATGGTGCGCGGTAACATAGGCATCGGGAAAAGCGCGGTGGGCGGGTAAACCCCGTTCGTGGACGATGCCTTCGGGGCGCCGCCAATATCGCAGCACCTGATTGGAAAAACTGGGCGATTCGGGCCATAGTCGCAACGCGCATTTCCACGTGCAAATCCAGTCCGCGCTCCGCGTCAGGGCGGGGGTACAGAACTTCATCTCGAAATCGGCACGGTGCGCGGCCAGCGCAATCCGTCGCGGCCAGGGGTCCAGAATGGGCCGCGCGCAATCCATCCACAACGGCTGGTCGGCGACTTCTTCATCCAGAATATGGTGAATTGCCTGGGTGATGGGCGGAATGGCGCGGCCGGGATTGACCAGCAAAGCCCCGCCATCGCCCTGCAAGGCCCAGCGGCCATCGTCACCGATGCCCACGTCCTGCCAGCCGATTTCACACACGCCGTGCAGCGGCGGGGCCTGTCCGGTTGTTTCAAGATCAATAACGCGGATGATGTGGGGAATGTTGCTGGGCGCGGCCATGCCCCCACTTGGCAATTCGGCGCGGCGATTGCGAGTCCTAAGCGACTGGTTGAAAATTTGCGTCAGCGCGGCGGGTGCTCGGCGCCGGCGCCGGCGCACGCCGCCATCCGGTCCGTGCGCCAAATGCCCTTTGGCGCCCGGTCAAACGGGCTCAAAGCGGCGATCAGTGCCCGGCTTGCGGACCGCGTTCCAGCCCCGATGCCGCGAGTTGGGCGTCGATCATCGCCATCAGCCGCTCCAGTCCGGCCTGATCCCGTGCTTCGGCGCGGGCGACCAGCACATCCTGCGTGTTCGACGCGCGCAGCAGCCACCATCCATCAGCGGTGTTGACGCGCGCACCATCGGTACGGTTGACGTCGGCCCCTTCGGCCTCGAGCCGTGCGAGTACTTCGTCGACGACCGCAAATTTGCGACTTTCATCGACCTGAAAGCGCATTTCCGGGGTATTGATCATCGCCGGCATATCGCTGCGAATCTGCGTCATTGTCTTGCCGATGCTGGTCGCGGCGCGGATCAGCTGGACCGCGGCAAATTGTGCATCGTCGAATCCGTAAAAATCATAATAGCCGTGCGCAAAGAAGATATGGCCGGACATTTCGCCGGCCAACGGTGCGCCGGTTTCCTTCATCCTGGTTTTGATCAGGCTGTGGCCGGTCTTCCACATGATCGGCACGCCGCCCAGTTCGGCAATGCGATCATATAATGCCTGGCTGGCCTTGACGTCGGCAATAATCGTTGCACCCGGCAATGCCTTCAGCACAGGCTCGGCCAAAATGGATAGAATCTGATCCCCCCAGATAACCCGGCCTTCGCCGTCAATCGCGCCGATCCGGTCGCCGTCGCCGTCAAAAGCCACGCCAAAATCGAGCCGGTTGTCCGCGACAAGCTTCTTCAGATCCGCCAGATTTTTTTCTTCGGTAGGATCGGGGTGATGGTTGGGAAAATTGCCGTCGACATCGGTGAAGAGCAGATGATGCTCACCCGGCAGGAGCTTCACCAGCTTCTCGATCACCGGGCCGGCTGCGCCGTTCCCCGCATCCCAGCCGATCCGATAGGCGCCGCCATCAAATCCCTCGACCAGCCGCGCGACATAAAGGTCCATGATATCATGATCGACGACGCTGCCCTTGCCGGTATCCCAGTCGCCAGCGGCGGCCATCTGGCCCAGCTTCTGGATGTCCGCGCCGAAAAACGGGCGGTGCTGCAACACCATCTTGAAGCCATTATACTCGGCGGGATTATGGCTGCCGGTTATCTGGATGCCGCCATCCACCGCTAACGTTGCTTCCGCGAAATAGAGCATCGGCGTTGGTCCCATGCCGATGCGAACCACATCAACACCCGCGCCGGTCAGCCCTGCGATCAACGCCGCTTCCATCGCGGGCGAACTGGTCCGGCCGTCATAGCCGACCGCCACGCGGGTGCCGCCTGCGCGCCGCACCACCGTCCCAAATGTCCGGCCGATCGCGGTGGCATCTGCTGTGCTCAGCGTCTTCCCGACGATTCCGCGAATGTCATATTCGCGCAGCGACGTCGCGTTGAACTGGTGAGTCATTGAAAACAGAGTCCTTCTTTGGGTAATGCGTCAGGATAGATCGGGTCGTTGCAGCAACGCGTCACGCGCGGCATTGATCCGTCGGGTCAGATCCGCCGAACCGCCGCGATCGGGATGGACGGCAATGATCAGCCGACGGTGGGCGGCGCGGATGGCGGCTTCGTCGGCGTCGGCATCCAGCCCCAAAACCGCGCGCGCTTCCTGCATCCCGGCGGGTTCTGCGCGGCGTGCCGCGTGCGGTGTTGACGGTGATTGGCGTGCCCGGCGGGGACCGCGCCAGATCAGCCAGCCGACATAGGCAACAACCAGGGCAAGCAGAAACTTGGCCATCAGGCAAACAGCGGCAGCGCCGGCTCGGGCAGGCCCAGCCCCGACATCATTTCCCGCAATTCCTGGCGCGCGGCGACATGGGAGAGCCCCATTTCACCAAAATCGCGCGAATCGATCATCGTCAGCCCGTTGGGGAATAATTCGCGGTAGATAACGCGTTCGCCCAGCCCGGGAATGATGCGAAACCCGACGCGCTTGGCAAGCTGATCGAGCGCTTCCGACACCCGTCGCATGTTCCGCGCCTCAATATGCTGGAGCCGGTTGCGCAGGACGACCCAGTCAATCGTCGATCCATCGGCCTTCGCCCGGGCCTTGCGCGCATCCCAGATCAGCTCGGCATAAAAGCTGGGGCGCGTTACCTTGTAGGTGATGGGATCGACCTGGCCGATCAGATCAAAATCGACGAAACTGTCGTTCATCGGCGTGACCAGCGTGTCCGCGCGCGCCGCCGCCATCCGCGCGAACCGGTCATCGCGGCCAGGCGTGTCGATCACCAGAAAGTCCGCAGCGGCCGACAATTCGTCGAGCTGTTCGGTAAAGCGCGCCAGACTTTCGCCATCGTGGGTCATGTGACGCGGCATCGGCAGGGTGTGGCCGACGCGCGCGATCGTTGCGGCACGATTGTCGAAATAGCGCCCCATGGTTCGCTGACGATGGTCGAGATCAAGCGCGGACACGCGGTGGCCACGCGCTGCCAGCGCGATCGCGACATGGACCGCGGTGGTGGATTTGCCGGTGCCGCCTTTTTCGTTGGCAAACACGATGACGTGGGTCTTGTGGGGATCGGTCGACAACCCGTGTACTTCCCTAGTTGATCGATGGCGGTCCGGCCCATAGAAGGCGCGCCCCGGCCCTGTTGGCCTGTCCTTATCGAAGGCGATGTGCGCGTGCAAACCATCCGTCAGCTTATCCCGCTTCGTGACGCTATTGCCGCCTGTCGGGCAAGCGGTGAACGCATTGCGCTGGTGCCGACCATGGGCGCGCTCCACGCGGGCCATATCGCGCTGATCGATGCGGCAAAGCTGGTCGCAGACCGTGTTGTCGCGTCGATTTTCGTCAATCCAAAGCAATTTGCCCCCAATGAAGATCTTGATCGATACCCCCGGCGCGAGCTGGCCGATGTGCGGATGCTGACCGAGGCCGGGTGCGATTTGCTGTGGGCGCCAGGCGTCGAGGCGATGTACCCGACCGGTTTTGCCAGCACCGTGTCGGTATCCGGCATTACCGAAGGGCTCGACGGCGCGTCCCGGCCCGGCCATTTTGACGGGGTCGCAACGGTGGTCGCCAAGCTGTTCAACCAGGTTAAGCCCGACATCGCGCTGTTCGGCGAAAAGGACTTTCAGCAACTGGCGGTGATTCGGCGGATGGTCGTCGATCTGGATTTTGACATTAGCATCATCGGCGTCCCCACCCAGCGCGAAGATGACGGTCTCGCGCTGTCGTCGCGCAATGCCTATCTGATCGATGCGGACCGCGCCCGCGCCGTGGCGCTGCCCCGGACGCTGGGGCTGGCGGCGCGCGATATCGCGCGCGGGGCCGATGTCGCGCAGGCGCTCGCCGATGCGCAGGCCGCGTTGCTGGCGGCCGGGTTTGATTCGGTCGATTACGTCGCGCTGGTCGATGCCGAAACGCTGGCGCCGCTGGCGCACCTGACCGATCGTCCCGCGCAGTTGCTGGCGGCGGCGAAAATCGGCGGCACGCGGCTGATCGACAACATCCCCGTGATCGTTACCGAACAAGGTTAATCGCGTTAACCATTTGTTGAGCCTCTTTCCGCCAGAACCTGCAATGCCAAAGGGGCAAATAAGGGGTGGCGAAAATGGGCAACAGCCTGAAGAGCGCAACGTTCCTGATCGAAAGTCGCATTGCCGACGCTGCGCGCGGTGATCTGCATGCGTGCTACGATCTGGGGATCGTCTATTCAACCGGCGCCAGCGGCGTTGGCATCGATCTGATCGAAGCACATAAATGGTTCAATCTGGCCGCGGTCTGGGGCAGCGAAGTCGCCCAGCAATGCCGTGCCGACATCTCCGAAGATATGACGGCGCGTGAAATCGCCGAGGCACAGCGCCAGGCGCGGTCGTTCCTGCAACTGACCAGCGCCCGGGCTGCCTAACTCGCTTTTGGTCCAGTCTTTTTCGGCGCAGCCTTTTTTGGCGTGGTTTTTTTCGGCGCCGACTTTGCCGGGGCAGTTTTCTTCGCGGCCGTCTTTCGCGCCGGCTTCCTGCCCTTTTTGGCTGGGGTCGCAGCGGCGCGGGCATCGATCAGCTGGGCTGCTTCTTCCAGCGTCAATGCATCTGGCGCGATTGTTTTTGGGAGCGTCGCGTTGGTCGTCCCGTCGGTGACATAGGCACCGTAGCGACCTTCCATCAGCTTCAATTCCAGCTCGGTACGTGGGTGGTTGCCCAGCACCTTGAGCGGTTCGCGCGATCCCCGCGCCGGGCGCCCGCCATTGGCCGCAGCCTCAGCCAGCTTGACGACGGCGGCATTCATGCCGGTCTCAAACACCTCTGCCGTCGATGTCAGCCGCGCATATTTGCCATCATGCGCCAGATAGGGGCCATAGCGACCGATCGACGCAGTAATCGGCAGTCCGGTTTCGGGGTGCGCGCCAATCGTGCGGGGCAGCGACAAGAGCTTGAGCGCCCAGTCGAGATCGAGGTCGCCGGGCAGATCCTTGGGGATCGAGCCGCGCTTGGCTTCCTTGCCGTCCCCCAATTGAACATAGGGGCCGAACCGGCCAGATTTTCGCGATACCTCCAGCCCGGTTTCGGGATCGGTTCCGAGCATTTCGGGGCCAGTATCTTCCCCGGCGGCAGCACCGGCCTGCGCAAATCGGCGGGTATATTTGCACTCGGGGTAATTGGAGCAGGCGATGAACGCGCCGAATTTGCCGCCGCGCAGGCTCAGATGACCCTGCCCGCAATTGGGGCATAGCCGTGGTTCGGTGCCATCGCCCTTGTCGGGAAACAGGTAATCGCCGAGGAACTTGTCGAGCTCTGCCGTGACTTCGGACGGCTTGAAGTCCATGACTTCGGTCGTGCGCGGCTTGAAGTCGCGCCAGAAGGCGTCGAGCACTGCCTGCCACTGTGCGCGGCCCCCCGATACATCGTCGAGTTCTTCCTCGAGCCCGGCGGTATAATCATAGCCGACATAGCGTTCGAAAAAGCGTTCGAGAAAGGCGGTGACGAGCCTTCCGCTTTCCTCGGCGAAAAAGCGGTTCTTTTCGACGCGGACATAGGCGCGGTCCTTGAGCGTCTTGATGATCGATGCATAGGTCGACGGCCGCCCAATGCCGAGCTCTTCAAGCCGCTTGACCAGGGATGCTTCAGAGAAGCGCGGCGGTGGCTGGGTGAAATGCTGTTCGGCGGTGACCGCCTTTTTGGCCGGCGCATCGCCGTCGCGCAGGCGCGGCAGGCGGCGGCTTTCATCGTCGGCGGTATCGTCCGAGCCTTCTTCGTACAGCGCCAGATAGCCCGGGAACAGGACGACCTGGCCGGTTGCGCGCAGGCCATGCTGGCCGCTGCCATCGGCCAGATCGATCGTGGTCCGTTCGAGCCGCGCCGATGCCATCTGGCTGGCAAGCGCGCGCTTCCAGATCAGATCATACAGCCGGGCATGATCGCCCGAGCCAGCGCGATCCTTGGTAAAATCGGTCGGGCGGATCGCTTCATGCGCTTCCTGCGCGTTTTTTGCCTTGCTTTGATAATGCCGGGGCTTGTCGGGGACGTAACTCGCATCATAGCGGTTCGCGACCGCCAGCCGCGCGGCAGAAATGGCACTTTCGTCCATCTGCACCCCGTCGGTCCGCATATAGGTGATCGCGCCGTCCTCATACAGATTTTGCGCGATCCGCATGGTATGATCGGCCGAAAAACCAAGCTTGCGCGCGGCTTCCTGCTGCAGGGTAGAGGTGGTGAACGGCGGCGGCGGGTTGCGGGTGGCCGGTTTGGTCTCCACCGATGCGACGCTAAAACGCCCGGCTTCGACATCGGCCTTGGCCGCCAGCGCATCGGCTTCATTGCCGATTGTCAGCCGGTCAATCTTTGCCCCGCGCCATTTGGTGAGTCGCCCGACAAACGCCG
Source organism: Sphingomonas sp. (assembly GCA_019753375.1). Classification (GTDB taxonomy): domain Bacteria; phylum Pseudomonadota; class Alphaproteobacteria; order Sphingomonadales; family Sphingomonadaceae; genus Sphingomonas. The sequence continues at coordinate 5,948 of JAIELC010000053.1, read as the reverse complement.
TGCCGTCATGTTCCAGATCGGCGGTGACCGACCAATACTCCTGCGGCACGAACACATCGATTTCGCGTTCGCGCTCGACGATCAGCCGCAGCGCGACCGATTGCACACGGCCCGCCGATTTGGCGCCCGGCAATTTGCGCCAAAGAACCGGCGACAGCGTGAAACCGACAAGATAGTCGAGCGCCCGGCGCGCGCGGTACGCATCGATCAGGTCGGTATCGAGCGCGCGCGGATGCTTCATCGCTTCCGTCACCGTTGCCTTGGTGATCGCATTAAAGGTGACGCGCTCGACGTCCTTGGGCAGGGCCTTGCGCGCGCGGAGCACTTCCTGGACGTGCCAGCTGATCGCTTCGCCCTCACGGTCAGGGTCGGTAGCCAGAATCAGCCGGTCGGCTGTCTTGGCCAGATCGGTGATTGCCTTTAGCTGCTTGGCCTTATCGGCGTAATTTTCCCAATCCATCGCAAAACCGTGATCGGGATCCACCGATCCGTCGCGGGGCGGCAAATCGCGGACATGACCATAGCTGGCCAGCACCCGATACTCAGCGCCGAGATACTTCTCGATGGTTTTGGCCTTGGCGGGCGATTCGACGATGACAAGCTGCATGGGGTGCGAAAAGGTCCTTACGTGTACGCGCGAGGGTGGCGGGGCGCAGTTGGGTTCGTCAAGCCGTTGCCGATACACGTCCTTCCGAGCGGCCGCCAGTTGACCGCGCGCGGCGTTTAGCGATTGTTGACGAACTGGCAGCATGATGCGTGCAATCGGTTTGCAGGCGTGTGAGGGTAACGGCGATGTGGGGCCAGTTCGCGACGATCATGTTGTTGGCGGCAGCACCGGCGAGCGCGGGCGATGCCCCCGGACTCGACGATGATGTGCTGACCGAACTCAATTGGGTCCGTGCCCACCCCCGCGAATATGCGGAGGAGCTTCGCGATTACCGCGATCGCTTTGACGGCCACATCGTTTATTCCGACGAAGCGCCTGACGGGGTCATGACCAAGGAAGGTGCCGCCGCCGTCGACGACGCGATTGCCTTTTTGGAACGCCAGGCACCGCTGCAGCCGCTGGCTGCATCGCAAGTGCTGGCCGGGGGCGCCGATGATCTGGTTGCCGATCAACGCGCGAGCGGTCACATCGGCCATTACACCATGGCGGGCCTCAACCCGGGCGCGCGCGTCAAGCGGCATGGCGGCGACATTTATGTCGGAGAAGTCATTGCTTACGGCCAGCCCAATCCCCGCAGTATCGTCCGCCAGTTCATTGTCGACGACGGCATTGCGCGGCGCGGGCACCGGTTCCTGATTTTTTCGGGCATGTATAATTTTGCCGGCACACGGTGCGGGCCGCATCCATATTATGGCGCGATGTGTGTCATCGATCTTGCCGCCACGCCCGACGGGACCCCCAAACTGCCCGCCAACGCCGACGGCGTTACGCGCCTGAGCAGTAACTAGATAAGGCTAACCCGCCCGCCAGCGTGGCGCTCCAACCGCGCGGCAAGTTCGAGTTCGAGCAAGATCGTCTGGACGATCGCGGGCGAGCGGCCGCTTTGCCGGATCACTTCGTCGATCGGGACCGGCGCGGGTCCCAGCAGCGCGGTCACCGCCTGCCGGTCGGCATCGCTGGCGTCCCCGGGGGGCGATCCCGCGAACAAATTGACGGACGCGCGCAGCATGCGCGCGTCGATCGGGCGGATTTGCTCCAGAACATCGGCGGCCGTCTGGATCAGCGTCGCCCCATCGCGAATCAGGGCATTGCATCCCTGTGCGCGGGGATCGAGCGGGCTGCCGGGGACGGCCATCACTTCGCGGCCCATCTCTGCCGCGAGCCGGGCGGTGATGAGCGATCCGGATTTTGGGGCGGCCTCGACCAGCACCGTACCAAGCGCCAGGCCGGCGATGATCCGGTTGCGCTGGGGAAAGTGGCGGGCCAGTGGTTCTGACCCTGGCGGCTGTTCGGTGATGAGCAGGCCTTTGCGCGCGATCTGCTCCTGCAGATCGGCATTTTCGGGCGGAAAGACGATATCGATGCCGCTGGCGATCACCGCAATCGTCCCCGAGTCCATCGATCCCTGATGCACGGCCGTATCGATGCCGCGCGCCAGTCCGGAAATGATCGCGCATTCGTCGCCCGCCAGCGCATGCGCCAGCTGCCGCGCAAAGCGGATGGCGGCGGCGGATGCGTTGCGCGCACCCACCATCGCGATGCCGCTACGGCGCAACAAGCTGGTATCGCCGCGCACGATCAGCGCGGGCGGCGCATTGTCAATCTCGGCGAGCAGCGGTGGATAGTCGGCATCGCCCAAAAAAAGGTAGCGCGCGCCCAGCTTGTCGACCTGCGCCATTTCGCGGTCGATCGCGCGTGGATCGGCAAGCGCGGGCGCGCGCCCGCCGCCGCGCGCCGCCAGCATCGGGATCGCGTCAATCGCCTGTGCTGCGGTACCGAAGCGGGCGATCAGCTGGGCATAGGTAACGGGCCCGACATTGGCCGATCGAATCAACCGCAGTCGGTCCGCGGTGTCAGACACGTTTTTTGCCGATGCGCGGTTCGGTGCCCCGGATCAGCCGACCGATATTCTCGCGGTGCTTCCAGATGACCAGCGCCGACAGGCCGACCAAAAGCGCCACCAGGTCGAGGCGGCCGAGCAACGCGGCGCCCACCGGCGCACTGAGTGCCGCCACCATCCCGGCGACCGACGAGATCCGGAGCAGCGCCAGCAAGCCCAGCCAGACGACGGCATAAAGCAGCGCCACCGGGCCCGACAGCGCCAGACAGATGCCCATCAGTGTCGCCACGCCCTTGCCGCCCTTAAAACCCAGCCAGACCGGAAAAAGATGGCCGATAAACGCGGCCGCCGCAGCGACCTGGCCATGTCCGGGAAACAGGCGTTCGGCGATCAGGACGGCGACCAGGCCCTTTGCCGCATCGAGCAGCAGGGTCGCGGCGGCAAGTCCCTTGCGCCCGGTTCGCAGGACATTGGTTGCGCCGATATTGCCCGATCCGATCTGCCGCAGGTCGCCCGCGCCCGCCAATCGTGTCAGGATGACGCCAAAGGGAATTGACCCGAGGCAATAGCCCAGCAGCGCGGCCAGCGCCGGCCCGGCCCATAAATAATCAGGTCCCAAGAGATGCCCCCTTCATTACTCGCCAAGATAGATAGCCTGCCGCGATGCGCAACCTATTGAATCAACGCGATCTACTGGTCGATTGCGCCAGCACCGCGCGGCCCAACCCGGTGGTATTACCGCCTGCGGCTTGAACCATCGCGTGCGCATCTCGACTTTGATCGTTGCCAACGGCTAGTGGGCGATGATCATGGCGGCAAGGCTTGTATGGACACGCGACCAATCCTGTTCTTTGATTCCGGTGTGGGCGGGCTGTCGGTCCTCGCGCCGACGCGGGCGCTGCTGCCGCGGGCGTCGTTCGTCTATGCCGCCGATTCGGCGGGCTTTCCCTATGGCACCAAAAGCGAGGCGGAAATTGCCGCGCGCGTGCCGGCACTGCTCGGCCGGCTGGCGGAACGGTATCAACCTCGGCTGATCGTGATTGCCTGCAACACCGCGTCGACAATTGCTTTGGCGGCGGTGCGCGCGGCGCTCGACATGGCCGTTGTCGGGACGGTGCCCGCGATCAAACCGGCCGCCGAACGCAGCCGGACGCGCGTGATCGGCGTGCTTGGCACCGATGCAACGGTGCGCCAGCCCTATGTCGATGATCTGTCGGCGCGCTTTGCCGGTGATTGCACGGTGCTGCGCTACGGATCGGCCGATCTGGTGCAGGCTGCAGAGGATAGTTTGCGCGGTGAGCCGGTCGATCCGGCGCGGTTTCGTGCGGCATTGGCGGGGCTGTTTGACCAGCCGGATGGTCAGCGCATCGATGTCATCGTCAACGCGTGCACCCATTTTCCGCTGGTCGAGGCGCAATTACAGGCCGCCGCCGGTGACCATGCCGTTGCTTTTGTCGATGGCAGCGCTGGCATCGCGCGGCGGGTGGCTTTCCTGACCCAGGATCAGGCGTGGCCCGATGCGCCCGCGCCGGGTCGTGCGGTGTTTACGCGGCTGGGGGAAGCTGAACTGCGCCTAAAGCCTGCATTGACCCAGTTTGGGCTCGAGATAATCGACGCGCTGTAGAATGAATGTCCTGACGCGCAAAGGTTGCCGGCATGATGATGACAGGCTTTTCACTGGAGATCGGGCGCACAAAACGCTACGGGCCCGAGTCATGAACGGCAACAGCGAAGCACGCGGCGTCGATTATGCGCGCGTTTTCAACCAGGCGATCGACCGGCTCCACGCCGAGGGGCGATATCGCGTATTCATCGATATCCTGCGCAACAAGGGTGCCTATCCCAATGCGCGCTGCTTTGCCGGGCATAACGGCCCAAAGCCGGTGACGGTGTGGTGCTCGAACGATTATCTCGCCATGGGCCAGCACCCCAAGGTGATTGCCGCGATGGAAGAAGCGCTGCACGATGTCGGCGCGGGATCCGGCGGCACCCGCAACATTGGCGGCAATACGCATTATCATGTTGATCTGGAGGCAGAACTCGCCGATCTGCACGGCAAGGATGCGGCCCTGCTGTTCACCAGTGGCTATGTCTCCAACGACGCGACCTTGTCGACGATGGGCAAAATCCTGCCCGGCTGCATCATCTTTTCGGATGAACTGAACCATGCCAGCATGATTGCCGGCATCCGCAATTCGGGCTGCGAAAAGCGCGTGTTCCGCCATAATGACCTGGCGCATCTGGAAGAATTGCTGGCCGCGGCAGACCCGGCCGCGCCCAAGCTGATCGCGTTTGAAAGCGTCTATTCGATGGAAGGCGATGTCGCGCCGATCAGGGCGATTTGCGATCTGGCCGACCAATATAACGCGCTGACCTATCTCGATGAAGTCCATGCGGTCGGCATGTACGGCGCGCGCGGCGGCGGCATTGCCGAACGCGACGCGCAGGCCCACCGGCTGACGATCATCGAAGGCACGCTGGGCAAGGCATTTGGCGTGATGGGCGGGTATATCGCCGCCGATCAGATGATCGTCGATGTGATCCGCAGCTATGCGCCCGGGTTCATCTTTACCACCAGCCTGTCGCCGGTGCTGGTCGCGGGCGTGCTGGCAAGCGTCCGGCACCTGAAAGCATCAAGCGTCGAGCGCGACGGCCAGCAAGCCGCCGCCGCCATGCTGAAGGCGATGTTTGCCGATGCGGGCCTGCCGGTGATGATCGGCGATACGCACATCGTCCCGCTGATGGTCGGCGATCCGGTGAAAGCCAAGAAGATCAGCGATATCCTGCTCGCCGAATATGGCGTGTATGTGCAGCCGATCAATTACCCGACCGTCCCGCGCGGCACCGAACGCCTGCGATTCACGCCCGGCCCCGCGCACACCGAAGCGATGATGCGCGAGCTGACACAAGCGCTGGTCGAAATCTGGGGCCGGCTCGAATTGCGCAAGGCGGCATAGCGGCCGGGCGGACGAGAGAGCGGCAGCCAACGCCCCACTTGCGAACATCCCCGCGTCGTGGCTTAATCTTGATATGGTTACTGATTGCATTACGATTTTCGCTGATCACCAAGCGCGCATTGACGAACGGATGAGCAAAATCGTCAAGCATAAGCCGGTGGAGAAGTCCGAGTGATACGCAAATGGGTTTGCCTCGCTTTGTTCGCAGTCACTCCGGTTAGCGCGCAAGTGGCACCGACGTGGAACACGATTGGAATGGCCGATCGTACGTGTGGGCAGTGGACCTCCGATAAAGCTCAAGACAGTTGGCAATACACGATCGATCAGGCTTGGGTAGGCGGTGTGTTGTCGGGCTACAATGCCGCGCGCGGCGGTGACATCCCACGAAGCGCGCGGCGCGGCGTCGGTTACCCCCGATTGCGCCGCCACGGTGTCCGCGCCGAGTGCGGCTACGGCGGCAACGATCGAGAGGGTGGCACGACGT
>JAIELC010000090.1 GCA_019753375.1 Sphingomonas sp. | reverse complement strand
GTCGGGCAAAGTGCCGTGCGCAATCCATTGCTCGCCCGAAGCGCTGGGCGATGGTCCGCTCGCCAAGGTTCGCGACGGCGACATTATCCGGGTTTGCGCGGTAACCGGCGAGCTCGATGCACTGGTCGATCGGGCAATCTGGGATGCGCGCACCGCCGTCGCCGCGCCGGTCGCGCCGATGGGAACCGGCCGCGAGCTTTTCGCGATGTTTCGCCATAACGCCAACGAAGCCGAAAAAGGCGCCAGCGCGCTGCTGGCGACGATGGCAGCGTGATGGACGTTGTCGCCGTCGATATCGGGGGAACGCATGCGCGCTTCGCCCTAGCCGAAGTTGCAGGCGGCCGGGTGGTGTCGCTGGGGCAGCCCAATACCTACAAGACAGCAGAGCATGGCAGCCTGCAGCTTGCATGGCAGCATTTTGAACGCGATGCGGGACGACCACTCCCGCGGGCGGCGGCGATTGCGGTCGCGTCGCCAATCGGTGGTGACGTTATCAAACTGACCAACAATCCATGGGTCATTCGTCCCGCCTTGATCAATGATCGCCTGAACGTCGACCAGTGGGTGCTGATCAATGATTTCGGCGCGATTGGTCACGCCGTCGCCCAGGTTGATGACAGCCAGTTTCTGCATCTTGCCGGGCCCGACGTGCCCTATCCCCCCACCGGCATTCTGACGGTATGCGGCCCGGGCACCGGATTGGGCGTGGCCCAGGTTTTGCGAACGGCGCACGACTATCATGTGCTGGAAACCGAAGGCGGGCACATGGACTTCGCCCCGCTCGACGCCATCGAAGACGCCTTGCTCAAGCATATGCGCAAAAGCTTTACCCGCGTGTCGGTCGAACGGATTGTGTCGGGGCCCGGCATTGTCGGGATGTACGAAACATTGGCCCATATCGAAGGCCGCGCGATCCAGCGACAGGATGACAAGGCGATCTGGTCAAGCGCGCTGGAAGGCACGGATAGCCTCGCGCTTGCCGCACTCGACCGGTTTTGCCTCAGCCTGGGCGCGGTTGCCGGGGATCTGGCGCTGGCGCATGGCGCCAAGGGTGTGGTGATTGCCGGGGGTCTGGGCCTGCGGCTGAAGGATCATTTCGCGCGATCTGGCTTTGCCGAACGCTTTGCCGCCAAGGGGCGGTTCCAATCGTTGATGGCGGCATTGCCCGTCAAGCTGATCACCCATCCCCAGCCCGGCCTGTTTGGCGCGGCAGCGGCCTTTGCACAGGAACATCGTCGATGAGCGGTATTGAAGCGATCATGCGGACCAGTGCCGTCATTCCGGTGCTGGTAATCGAGGATCTCGCCGTGGCGCGCCCCCTGGCCGAGGCATTGGTCGCCGGGGGATTGCGCGTTCTGGAAGTCACCATGCGCACCGCTGCCGCGATCGAGGCAATTCGCGCGATGAAGCAGGTAACCGGAGCCATTGTCGGCGCGGGAACGGTCATCAATCAGGACCAGTTCGCCGAGGTGATGGATGCCGGCGCCGAATTTATCGTGTCACCCGGGCTGACCGAGCGGCTGGCCCGCCCGATTATCGACAGCGGCGTGCCGTTTCTGCCCGGCGTCGCCAATGCGGCGGATATCATGACCGGACTTGATCTGGGGCTTGAGCATTTCAAGTTTTTTCCCGCCGAAGCCAATGGCGGCCTGAAGGCGTTGAAGGCACTCGCCGCGCCTTTCTACCAATGCAAATTCTGCCCCACCGGCGGCATTACTGCATCCAGCGCCTCCGATTGGCTCGCGTTCGATCCGGTGCTGTGTGTCGGTGGCAGCTGGGTAACGCCCAAGGGCGCCAGCATGGCTGAGGTCGAAGCATTAGCGCGGGCAGCAAGCGGACTGAGGGGCTAAGCGCCAAGCCGCCCGTGGCGGGCTACATCTCTCCTCGCGCGCGGCGGAGCGCATACCATTTCTGCACATTGGCGTTATGCTGTTCCAGCGTGTCGGCAAAGGCGTGACCGCCGGTCCCATCGGCCACGAAATACAGCGCGCCCGATGATGCCGGATCAAGGACAGCATCGATGCTCGCCCGCCCTGGATTGCAGATGGGACCCGCTGGCAAGCCGGTATCGGCATAGGTGTTATAGCCGTTATGCGCCTGCAATTCGGATCGAAGGATCCGCCGACCCAGTGGCTTACCCTTGGTAATCGGATAGATGACGGTGGGATCGGCCTGGAGCAGCATCCCGCGTTTCAGCCGGTTCGCGTACACCGCCGCGACCATGCGCCGCTCGCTTGGCTTGCCGGTTTCCTTTTCGACGATCGAAGCCAGGATCAGCGCCTCGCGCGGTGTCTTGACGGCAATATCGGGCTTTCGGTTTTCCCACGCCTGCGCAAGATAGGCGTCCATCGCCTCCTGCATGCGTGTCAGCAACGCAGCACGCGTCATGGCGCGGTCATAGGCATAGCTATCGGGCAAAACCGATCCCTCGGGCGGCACAGTGACGGCACCGGAGAGTTCAGCCACCGCCTGCAAGCGCTCGCGCACCATGATCGAGGGCATCCCCTCGGGAATCGTCACAAAGCGTTGCAGCGTCTTGCCACCCTGCAGGACTTTCAGAATGTCAGCAGCAGCCAGATGCGGCGGCAGCTTGTATTCCCCCGCCTTGATTGGCGCTGAAGCGCCGAATATCCGGGCATAAAGTTTGAAGCGGCGGGCCGAGCGGATGGCGCCGAGTTCCTCCAGCCGATTTGCCGTGGTCGACAAGCTGGCACCATCGGTCACCGCGAGATTGACGGGCCGATCCGATGGACCACGGCCACCCCAATCCTGCGCCACGAGGAACAGGAAGCCGAAAGCCGCTGCCAGCAGCATCAATCCGAAACAGCCAAGCCTGCGCATTGACGCGCCTATTCTCTGCTCATCATGGCACTGCGCCGGCTGATCACAGGGCCTTCATGACCAAACTGGCGTTGGTCCCGCCAAAGCCGAAGCTGTTGTTGAGCACGGCCTTTACCGGGCGTTCCTTGGCAACCAGCGGCACCAGATCAACGCCCTCGGCCCCTTCATCGGGGTTATCCAGATTGAGCGTCGGCGGCACGATGCTGTCGCGCATCGCCAGAATGCAGAAAATGCTTTCCACCGCACCCGCCCCGCCGAGCAGGTGCCCGATCGCGGATTTGGTCGAACTCATCGACAAGGTACCGATCGCATTGCCGAACAAGCGCCGGACGGCACCCAGCTCAATCATATCCGCCATCGTCGATGTGCCATGGGCATTGATATAATCGATGTCGGACAGCGACAGGCCGGACTTGCGCATCGCCATTTCCATCGATCGATAGGCACCCCAGCCGCTCGGCTCGGGCGCGGTCACATGATAGGCGTCCCCCGACAGGCCATAGCCGATAACCTCGGCGTAAATCTTGGCGCCACGCTTCTTGGCGCGTTCATATTCTTCGAGCACGAGGACGCCTGCCCCCTCGCCCATCACAAACCCGTCGCGGTCCCGGTCATAGGGGCGGCTGGCGGCTTCGGGCCGGTCATTGAAACTGGTGTTGAGTGCCCGCGCCTGCGAGAAACCGGCAATGCCGATCGGGCAGATCGCGCCTTCAGCACCGCCCGCCAGCATAACGTCAGCATCGTCCATGGCGATCATCCGCGCGGCATCGCCGATCGAATGCGCGCCGGTCGAGCAGGCGGTTACCACCGCATGATTTGGCCCCATCAGCCCGTATTTGATGCTGACCTGACCCGAAATCAGGTTGATCAGGCGGCCATGCACGAAATGCGGTGAAACCCGCCTTGGGCCCTTTTCGGCGAGAACAAGCGATTCGCTCTCGATACCCGGCAGGCCACCAATGCCCGATCCGATCGAACAACCGGCGCGGAGCCGTTCTTCCTCGCTCATATTGGTCAGGCCAGCGTCTTCCAGCGCCTGCCCCGCCGCATCAATGCCAAAAATGATGAAGGGATCAACCTGGCGCTGCACCTTGTGATCGACCCGCTTGTTGGGATCAAAACCATAGGGATGGTCAGCAGCCTTGACCTCGCACGCGATGGTACAGGCATAATCTTTGGTATCGAAGCGTGTGATCTGCCCCGCTCCGGATCGGGCGGCAATCAGGTTCGCCCAGGCGATTTCTACGTCCGCGCCCAATGGGGTAACAAGCCCTAGCCCGGTGACGACAACGCGGCGCATGGCAATCTCCGTACCTTACTTCACTCTCAACAAACTGAAAACGGCTCCCCGCCCCGGAAAATGCCCTGGGACGGGGAGCCGCATATCCATCAGCGGACCCGATCCGGGCCCGGGGCGCTAAACAAGCTCAGCCCTTATGCTCGTCGATATAGGTGATCGCATCCTTGACGGTGCCGATCTTTTCAGCCGCATCATCCGGGATTTCGACGCCAAATTCTTCCTCGAACGCCATAACCAGCTCAACAATGTCAAGGCTGTCAGCGCCCAGATCATCGATGAAACTTGCATCTTCGGTCACCTTGTCGGTTTCAACACCGAGATGCTCGACGACGATCTTTTTGACGCGATCGGCGGTCTCGCTCATGCTTTAGTCCCTCTTCTTACGTAAATGACTGCTTCGTTAATGCACCTAGAACGCGGGCCCTTCGCTGGCAAGAGGCGGCCGTCACAGCATCGCCATGCCACCATTCACATGCAGCGTTTGTCCGGTAACATAGCCTGCTTCGCGGCTGGCCAGATAAACCACCGCAGCGCCGATATCCGCGCCTTCGCCCATTTTTCCTGCAGGAATGCGCGCATTTAGCGCATCTTTTTGAGAATCAGGCAAAATGTCGGTCATCGCCGACCGGATAAAGCCTGGAGCGACGCAGTTCACGGTGATTCCGCGGCTGGCCAGTTCCTGCGCCAACGCCTTGGACATCCCCACCAGCCCGGCCTTGGACGCCGCGTAATTTGCCTGACCGGGGTTGCCGGTCGCGCCGACGACAGACGTAATCGATATGATCCGGCCGTGCCGCGCCTTCATCATCGGCCGGGCAGCGGCACGCGCGAGGCGGAAGGCGGCTTCCAGGTTGACGCGGATCACCTGATCCCATTCGTCATCCTTCATCCGCATCACCAGATTATCGCGCGTTACCCCGGCATTGTTGACCAGAATGTCCAGTTTACCGCCCAGCGCATCAACCGCGGCCGGCACCAGCGCATCGACGGCGGCACCGTCCGACAGATCGCACGGCAAGGCGACATGATCCCCGCCCAGCGAGGCGCGAAAAGCCTCCAGCTTGTCGGCATTTGATCCCGAAACTGCCAGTCGTGCGCCCTGCTCGGCCAGCGCCTGCGCGATCGCCGAGCCGATACCGCCCGATGCACCCGTTACCAGCGCGGTCATGCCTGTAAGATCAAACATTGCTCTTTCCCTATCCTGATCCCGACGCCTCAGCTCAGCAGCTTGGCGAGTGCCTCGATTTCACCCATGCTGACAATGCCCGTTGCATCAGCGTCGTCGACCGATCTTTTGACCATGGGCGCCAGCACCTTTGCCCCGAATTCGACGAAATGCGTCACACCCGCCTGGGCCATGTTGATCATGCTCTCGCGCCAGCGAACAATACCGGTAACTTGCTCGATCAGCCGGGCACGAATGTCGTCCGGGTTGGCGATGGGGCTGGCGAGCACATTGGCGTATAGCGGGACCAACGGCGAATCGATCCGCGTTGCCTTCAGCCGGTGCTCCATCATATCAGCGGCGGGCTGCATCAGCGAACAATGAAACGGCGCGGATACATTCAGCATCATGCCCCGCTTTGCGCCCATTTCCTTCGCCAGACCGACCGCCCGCTCCACCGCGCCGATATTGCCCGAGACGACCACCTGCCCGACGGCATTGTCATTGGCGATGGCGCAGACTTCGCCTTGGGCAGCGGCATCGGCAATAGCCTGCGCCTGATCGAGCGTTGCCCCCAGCAATGCGGCCATCCCACCGACGCCAACCGGCACCGCGCTTTGCATCGCCCGCCCGCGCAGCTTCAATAGTCGCGCGGTGGTCGCCAGATCGATCGACCCTGCGGCGCACAATGCCGTATATTCACCCAATGAGTGCCCCGCGACAAAATCGGCGGCCTCGGAAATGCGAATGCCCCCCTCGCGTTCGAGCACGCGCAGCGTGGCAATGGCATTGGCCATGATCGCGGGCTGGCCGTTTTCCGTGAGTGTAAGCTCGTCTTCGGGGCCCTCGGTCATCAAGCGGAACAGGCTTTGCCCCAGCGCTTCGTCGACTTCCTGAAAAACCTCACGCGCATAGAGGCTGGCATCGGCGAGCGCCTTGCCCATACCCACCGCCTGGCTGCCCTGACCCGGAAAAATGAACGCGCGCATGATTACTCCCCGACTGGCGCATGGAGCGCGCGTCGTTAGTCCCGGCTGGCCGCACTGGCAAGCCGGGGGGATCAATGCGGCAGCACAACCACCCGGTCGATCAGCAGCGTGTCCGGGTCGGTTTTGACCAATCGTGCCCGGATTGGGGCGGACACAGGCGGCCAGCACCTCGCAATCATGCGGTTTGCCGGTTAGTAACACTGGAAAAATGCCGGCCGAGCCGCAATGGCGGGGTCGCGCGACAGGCGTGGCGATGCCCGTTGGGGGCCAAGCCTTGCCTTTCGCACGAATATCGCTAAGGGGGCGCTTCGATATCAGCCGGGGGTTTATTCTCGGCCCCGTATCGCATTCGACGAGACGACAGCCGGAGGGGCCCCCGCATGGTGCGGACGGTCAGCAATCGGCCAAGACGAAGGACAAGACATGGCTCTTTATGAGCACGTGTTCCTTGCGCGCCAGGATCTGGCACAGGCGCAGGTGGATACGCTGGCGGAAGCCGCCACCAAGATTGTAGAAGATAATCAGGGCAAGGTCGTCAAGACCGAGAGCTGGGGCCTGCGCAGCCTGGCGTACAAGATCGCCAAGAACCGCAAGGCGCATTACGTTATGCTCGAGATCGATGCGCCCGCAGGCGTTGTCGCCGAGCTGGAGCGTCAGATCCAGATCAACGAAGACATCATCCGCTACATGACCGTCAAGGTCGATGAGCTTGAAGCCGGTCCGTCGGTCATGATGCGCAAGAGCGATCGTGGCGAACGCGATGGCCGCCGTGGTGGCCGTGACCGTGACGAGCGTGGCGATCGCCCGCGCCGCGACCGTGATGAAGGAGATATGTTCTAATGGCACGCCCATTTTTCCGCCGCCGCAAGAGCTGCCCCTTCTCGGCGAAGGACGCCCCGCGGATCGATTACAAGGACGTCCGGCTGCTGCAGGGCTTTGTCTCTGAGCGTGGCAAGATCGTTCCGTCGCGGATCACTTCGGTGAGCGCAAAGAAGCAGCGTGAACTCGCCCAGGCGATCAAGCGCGCGCGTCATCTGGGCCTGCTGCCCTACATCGTGAAGTAAGGAGCAGACCCATGGAAGTCATTCTGCTGGAACGCGTCGAAAAGCTCGGCGCCATTGGCGACGTGGTCAAGGTCAAGGACGGCTTTGCCCGCAACTATTTGCTGCCCAACAAAAAGGCGCTGCGGTCGAACAACGCCAACCGCAAGGTGTTTGAAGCCAATCGTGAGCGGATCGTGGCTGAAAACGCCGCGCGCCGTTCGGTTGCCGAAACCGAAGCGCAGACCATTGACGGCGTGACCATCACGATGATCCGTCAATCGTCGAACACCGGCCAGCTGTACGGTTCGGTCGCGGTGCGTGATCTGGTTGAAGCGCTGGATGCCGCGGGTCACAAAGTGTCGAAGGCGGCCATCGTGCTCGACAAGCCGATCAAGACGATTGGCGTGTTCGAAGTGAAGGCCGCGCTGCACCCCGAAGTATCGGTGACGATCAAGGTCAATGTCGCGCGTAGCCCTGAAGAAGCCGAAATGCAGGCGAAGGGCGTCAATGTGATGGAAGCGATGTTCGAAAAGGACGAAGCTGGCTTCACTGAGGATTATGATCCCAACGCCGAACCCGGCGCGACCGCAGAGGTTTCTGCCGAGCCCGAAACTGTTGAAGGCGACGCTGCGTAAATCGGCAACGCCACGACTGGAAAAAACCCCGCAATCGGCCGATTGCGGGGTTTTTTGTGCCTGTGCCGCCTGTCCCATTCAGCGCCACTTGTACAATCTTTGAACAATTGACATCGAAAAGCGTGCAATCTAGCGCCACAGATCGACGTCGCGGAAAGTCACATTGGATCAGTCCAAATAGTCCGCCCGTTGCGAGGCAAGCCAATGGCACTATTATGCAAATTAACTGGCCATCGTCCCAGCGCAACAAGCACCTTCAACGAAGGGCTTTATTTCGCTCAATGCCGCCGTTGTCATGCTGATTTGTTCCGGCAAAAAGGCGGCGAATGGCTGAGCCTTCCGCCGGGACTTCGGATCAAATGGGCCAAGGAAGGTCAGCACAGCGTGCCCCCCTGGATCGCCGCCGACATGGCAAGGCGCCGGCGCTGACGCGGCGCTGACTCAGATCACGCGCTTATTTGCGTCCAAATAATTTCTCGATGTCGCCATGGGCCAGTTTGATCCAGGTTGGCCTGCCATGATTGCACTGGCCCGAATGCGGCGTGATTTCCATTTCGCGGAGCAGCGCGTTCATTTCCGCAACCGATAGCAAACGCCCTGCCCGGACCGATCCGTGGCACGCCATCGTCGCCGCGACATGATCCAGCCGTTCCTTCAGGGTCAGCGCCTGATCAAATGCCGCCAGGTCATCGGCAAGATCGGTGACCAGCCCCACCACGTCGCTTTGCCCCAGCGCGGCAGGCACCGCACGGACCAACATCGCGCGCGGCCCAAAGCGATCAATTTCCAGCCCGAATTCGACAAGTTCAGGGATACGGGCTTCCAACCTGTCGCAGGCAATCTCATCCAGTTCGATCACCTCCGGCAGCAGCAATGCCTGCCGCGCGATGCCCGCACCCGCCATCCCGGCGCGCATCCGTTCCAATACCAGCCGTTCGTGCGCGGCATGCTGGTCAACGATCACCAGCCCATCCTGCGCCTCTGCAACGATATAGGTCCTGGCGATTTGCCCGCGCGCGGCGCCCAGCGGGAACGCCACGGTCTCGGGCGGCGGCGCATAAGCAGGTTCGGCTCGCGCCAATGGCGGTGCTGACATAAACCCGTGTCGACGGTCCTGAGCCGCGGTCGGTTGCTGCGCCGGCGTCCAAAATGTTGCCATTTCTGGCTCCGGCGTCGGTTGTTCGACGTGCCAAGCCGCCAGTCCAGCCGCATCGGGACGTTGCGCACTGCGATGCCCCGCCCCTTCCAGCGCGTGGCGCAACCCCGACACGATAAGCCCGCGGACCATGGCCGGATCACGAAACCGCACCTCGGTTTTGGCGGGGTGGACATTCACATCAACCAGGTCGGCGGGCACGGTCAGGAACAGCGCGACCACGGCGTGCCGATCGCGCGCCAGCATGTCGGCATAGGCGCCGCGCACTGCACCCACCAGCACCCGGTCCTTCACCGGCCGCCCGTTGACGAACAGATACTGGTGATCGGCGATCCCGCGATTATAGGTCGGCAGCCCCGCCACACCGCCCAGATGCAGGCCTTCGCGCGCCAGATCGATCCCGATGCCGTTATCGATCAACGCATGGTCGACAATGGCGGCAACCCGATCCGGCAATGACCCCGCGACCGCGACATTGAGCGCCACGCGTCCATCATGGTCGAGGCTGAAAGCAATATCCGGCCGTGCCATCGCCAGCCGTTTCACCACGTCGAGCGATGCGGCATATTCGGCCCTGGCGCTGCGCAGAAACTTTCGGCGCGCCGGCACGCGTTCGAACAATCCTTCGACGCGGACCCGCGTCCCGGGTGGAATCGCGGCGGGCCCCTCGCCCATCATCGACCCGTTGTCGATCGATCGCCGCCAGCCTTCGCCCCCACGCACCCGGCTTTCGATTGTGACGCGCGCGACGCTGGCAATCGATGGCAGCGCCTCGCCCCGAAACCCAAGAGTGACGACATTCTGAATTTCTTCATCCGGAAGTTTCGACGTGGCGTGTCGCTCCACCGCCAACGCGATATCGTCACGCGACATGCCGCAACCGTCATCACTGACATCGATCAGATCAATTCCGCCCGCGATCAATTTGATGGCGATGCGGGTGGCCCCCGCATCAACCGCATTTTCGACAAGTTCCTTCAACGCACTGGCCGGTCGTTCAACCACTTCACCGGCAGCGATACGATTGACCAGATGTTCTGGCAGACGGCGTATTGACATGGGCATCGCTCTAGCCCAATCGGCAGCATTCCGCGACCCGCATCGACAAATAACCAGTGCGTGGAGTTACCCTCCGGGCTCTGATGATCGGGATAGGAATATGCGAACCGCCGGATGCCCTTGCGCATGCGGCAATAGACGGGACGGTACATGATTTTCTCGCGGTTTTTCAACTTCATGTCGCACGACATGGCGATCGACCTCGGCACTGCCAACACAGTTGTTTATCTGCGTGGGCGCGGCATTGTGCTCAATGAACCATCGGTCGTGGCGGTCGAGACGCTGAACGGCGTCAAGCGAGTCAAGGCCGTCGGCGACGACGCAAAGCTGATGATGGGCAAGACGCCGGAAAGCATTCAGGCAATCCGGCCGCTGCGCGACGGCGTCATCGCCGATATCGACGTTGCGGAACAGATGATCAGCCATTTTATCCGCAAGGTTCATGGCGGACAGCGCCGGTTTATGCGCTGGCCGCAAATCGTGATCTGCGTGCCGTCGGGGTCGACCAGCGTTGAACGTCGCGCCATCCGTGATGCCGCATCCAATGCCGGCGCCAGCCAGGTGTTCCTGATCGAAGAACCCATGGCTGCCGC
Organism: Sphingomonas sp.; assembly: GCA_019753375.1. Lineage (GTDB taxonomy): Bacteria > Pseudomonadota > Alphaproteobacteria > Sphingomonadales > Sphingomonadaceae > Sphingomonas. The sequence goes on along the minus strand of JAIELC010000090.1, from coordinate 5,420 downwards.
GATCGGCGCCGATATGCCGGTAACCGAGCCCATCGGGTCGATGGTCGTTGATATCGGCGGCGGCACAACCGAAGTTGCTGTCCTGTCCCTGCGCGGGCTGGCCTATACCACATCGGTGCGCGTCGGCGGCGACAAGATGGATGAAGCGATCGTTTCCTATGTGCGCCGCAACCACAATCTGCTGATCGGTGAATCCACGGCCGAACGCATCAAGCAGCAGGTGGGCGTTGCCAAGGCACCCGCCGATGGGATTGGCCTGACGATCCACATCAAGGGTCGCGATCTGGTCAATGGCGTGCCCAAGGAAATCCAGATCAACCAGGGTCAGATTGCCGAAGCCCTGTCCGAACCGGTTGGGACGATTGTCGAAGGCGTGCGAATCGCGCTTGAAAACACCGCGCCCGAACTGGCGGCCGATATTGTTGATCAGGGCATTGTGCTGACCGGCGGCGGGGCATTGCTGCGCGGGATCGACGAAGTGCTGCGCGACGAAACGGGCCTGCCGGTCACGATTGCCGATGATCCGCTGATCTGCGTGGCACTGGGTACAGGACGCGCGTTAGAAGACCCGATCTTCCGCGGCGTTCTGCACAGCGCCTAATCTTCGGCAGGTAGGGTCGGGATGGCGCCGTTGAACAATCGGCGCCCGGGATTTTCCCGGAAAGCGCAATATGGCCTGTTTATGGGCTATGTCGTCGCCGTCGCTGGCGGATTGCTGGCGGCTGCGCTGCTGGCGCTTTCGGTATTTGATCCATCGACCTTTGCGGCGTTCCGACTGGCGCTCGCGGAAGTGACGACGCCGGTGTCGACCCTCGTCGCGCGGACCGGGTCGGCCATCGGATCCATTCCACAGGGCGTGTCGGACTATTTCGGTGTCCACCAGCGCAATGCGGCGCTGCGCCGCGAGATCGAAGACAACAGCGCACTGATTATGCGCGCACGCGCGGTCGCCAATGAAAACCGGCGGCTGAAGCAATTGCTGCGCGTCCGCGATCGCATCGCCGATCCGGTAACGTCAGCCCGGCTGGTGAGTTCGTCGGCAACCAGTACGCGACGTTTTGCAGTATTGAACGCCGGATTTCGGCAGGGAGTGGCCTCGGGTCAGCCCGTGCGCGGCCCGGATGGCCTGGTCGGCCGCGTGATTGAAACGGGGCCCGACACGGCGCGCGTGCTGCTGCTGTCGGATCCGGAGAGCGTGGTACCGGTTCGCCGTACCCGCGACGGCGTTCCGGCAATCGTCGCCGGGCGCGGCGACGGCTGGCTTGAAGTCCGGGCGGCAAATCTGACCGATGCGACGTTCCAGATTGGCGATGTTTTGATCACGTCGGGCACCGGGGGCATCTACAGCCCCAACATTCCGGTCGCCCGGGTGGTCAGCAAGACCCGTGACGTGGTGCTTGCCCGCCCCTTTGCCGTTCCAGATTCACTCGATTACGCGATTGTAGAGCGCGCCTTTCTGCCCCAGGCGACAATCGAGCAGCGGCCGAGTATTGCCAAATGACGCCGCCCATCCGCGGCCCGTTTGATCCCGAGGAACCCGGCCTTGCTGAAAGATTTGCCCCGGCCGGTTCCATCATGCTCGGGTCGCTGCTGACAATTATCCCGGTCATTACCGTCATCGGCATCCTGCCGCCCTTTGGACTGCTGATGCTGCTGGGTTGGCGCCTGCTCCGCCATGACAGTCTGCCGATCTGGGCACCGTTGCCATTGGGGATGTTCGACGACCTGCTGAGCGGCCAGCCCTTTGGCAGCGCGATGCTGCTTTGGACGATGTGCTTTATCATGATCGACCTGCTCGACCAGCGGCTGGTGTGGCGGGATTTCTGGCAGGACTGGACGCTGGCGGCCGGGTCAATCGCCTTTTGCCTGATTGCCGGCCGATTGCTGGCGGTGCCCATAAATGCGCATGTTGATACGGTACTGTTGGTCCAAATTATGGTATCGGCGCTGTTATATCCAATGATTGCCAGGGTGTGCGCCTGGATCGAAGGGAAGCGCAGCGCCACATGAACCGGCCGACCAAGATCATTACAGAGGCCAGCCAATCCTATAGTTTCAGCCGCCGCGCGGTCGCCTTGGGTATCGCACAGGCGGGGGTTGGCGTGGTGCTGGCGGGCCGCATGGCGTGGCTGTCGGTCGCCGAAAATGAACACTACCGCACACTTGCCGAAAGCAACCGGGTCAACCTGACGCTGACCCCGCCGCGCCGTGGCTGGATCGTCGATCGACACGGCACGCCGATCGCCAATAATCGCACGGATTTTCGCGTCGACATCATCCCCGACCGTTTGGAGGACAAGGACCGTGTGCTGGGCGTCCTGCGCGAGGTATTGACGCTGACCCCCGATGACATTGCCCGGATCGAAATTGATCTGAAGCACGCCGCCGGATTTCAGCCGGTGCAGGTTGCCGAAAACCTGGCATGGGACCAGTTCGCCGCGGTCAGCGTCCGCCTGCCTGAACTGCCGGGCGTTCAGCCAACCCGCGGATTTTCGCGCTTTTATCCCGCGGGCGCCGCAGTTGCCCATCTGACCGGCTATGTCGGGGCGGCCTCTGCCGAACAATATAAAAAATCGCGCGATCCGCTGCTTGTCACCCCGGGGTTCAAGATCGGCAAGGACGGGTTGGAAAAGAGCATCGAGCCAACGCTTCGCGGTGAACCCGGCGCCAAGCGCGTTGAAGTCACCGCACGCGGCCGGCTGGTGCGTGAATTGGCGACCCGTCCCGATAAGCCCGGGACCAACACCCGACTGACGATCGATGTCGGGCTGCAGGAATATGCGGCGCGCCGCATGGGCACCAATTCCGGATCGGTGGTGGTGATCGATTGCCGGACCGGCGAAATGCTGGCGATGGTCTCGATGCCCGCTTACGATCCCAACAGCTTTTCCGACGGGATCAGCCATTGGGAATGGCAGATGCTGTCAGACAATGATCACATCCCGCTGATGAACAAGACGCTGCAAGGGCTGTATCCGCCAGGATCAACCGTGAAGCCGATGAACGCGCTTGCCCTGCTTGCCGCCGGTGTTGATCCCAATGAGCGAATTTCCTGCAGCGGCGCGCTGCGCGTGGGATCGGGCGTGTTTCACTGCCACAAGCGGCGCGGCCATGGGCCGTTGGATATGCGAAGCGCGGTGATGCAAAGCTGCGATATCTATTTTTACGAAATGGCGCGGCGGCTGGGTTATGGACAGATCGCCCCGGTGGCGCGCGCGGTTGGCCTGGGCCAGAAATTCGACCTGCCGTTCACCGTCCAGCGTTATGGCACCGTACCCGATCCCGCGTGGAAGCTGGCCAAATACAAAACCGAATGGACGGTAGCCGATTCGCTCAACGCCTCGATCGGTCAGGGATATGTGCTGGCCAATCCCTTGCAGCTGGCGGTGATGGCCTCTCGCCTTGCCTCGGGCCGGGCACTCCGGCCAAGCGTGCTGTCGTCAACCGTCCGCCACGATGCGCCGTCGATGGGATTTGGTGAGGACCATCTGGCGATTGTCCGCGAGGCGATGTTCGGCGTCGTCAACCAGGGCGGCACCGGCGGCGCGGCGCGCCTGCAGGTGCCCGGAGTCAGTCTGGCGGCCAAGACCGGTACCGCGCAGGTCCGCCGCATTACGCAGGCGGAACGGGCATCAGGCGTGCTGAAGAACGGCCAGCTTCCGTTCAAACTTCGCGATCACGCGTTGTTCGTCTGTTTCGCGCCGGCCGACAAACCGCGTTATGCAGCGGCGATCGTGCTGGAACATAATGGCCACGTGACCCGCAATCTTGATACCCCGCTGATCGGCCGCGACATCATGACCTATTTGTTCGACAAGGAACGCGCCGTGGCGTCGCTGGCCGAGGCTGAACCGACCTGGGGTGGCGATATTCGCACGCGCATGGCCACCGAAGCGGCGGCGTACCGCGCGGCGCATACCGGCATTTCGGCCGCGGCGGCGGCTGCCACCGAAACCGACGCGGTACAAGCCACCGAAGCCCCCGCCGTCAACGCCGCATCCGAAGCCAGCAATGCGGTTGTCAACGCGCTGACCGCCAACAGCGCCGATGGCGGCGTTGCGGCGGACGGCACCACGGAAGTCGCGCCATGAGCGGGCTCAGTTTTGTTCCCGCGCCGCTCGCGCAGCTCCCTTGGCGGATTATCATGCTGGTACTCGCAATCGGCTGTTTTGGGCTGATCGTCATGTACTCGGCGGCGGGCGGCAGCGTGCGCCCCTGGGCCCTGCCGCAGGGCATCCGCTTTTTCGTGCTGATTGCCGGGGCTGTCGCGCTGTCGCGCGTGCGTGAACCGATCTGGAGCGGCGGCGCCTTCCCTGCCTATGCGCTGTTGCTGGTCCTGCTGGTGTTCGTGGAACTGCTGGGCAGCATTCGTGGCGGCGGCCAGCGCTGGCTCGATTTCGGGTTGATCCGCCTGCAGCCATCCGAACTGATGAAGCCTTGCATCGTGCTCGCGGTCGCCAAGTTTTACGATGTTTTGCCGCCCAATGAGACGCGCCGCTTTGCCGCCATCTGGCCCGCAACGGTGCTGATCGGCATTCCCGTGCTGCTGGTGATGCACCAGCCCGATCTGGGCACGGCGCTGATGATCTGCGCGGGTGGCGTGACGGTCATGTTCCTGGCGGGCGTGCCGTTGCGGCTGTTTATCGGCGGTGCGCTTGCCCTTGCCGCCGCGGTACCCTTGGCGGTCAATTTTGTCCTCCACGATTATCAGCGCAAGCGGATCATGACGTTCCTGAACCCCGAGAACGACCCGCTCGGCACCGGCTATCATATCAGCCAGTCAAAGATCGCGATCGGATCGGGCGGGATCTTTGGCAAGGGCTTCCTGAACGGGACCCAGAGCCACCTCGATTACCTGCCCGAAGGCCAGACCGACTTTGCTTTTGCAACGATGGCAGAGGAATGGGGATTGATGGGGGGATGCCTGTTGATCCTCGCCTATTTCCTGATCATCGGATGGGGGATCAACGTGGCGCTGCGCGCGCAGACGCGCTTTGCCCGCCTGGCCGCCGCCGGCATTGCCTCCACGCTGTTTTTCTATGTGTCGATCAACCTGGCGATGGTGATGGGCCTGGCGCCCGTTGTCGGCGTTCCGCTCCCGCTCATCAGCTTTGGCGGTTCGTCGCAGATGACGATGCTGCTGTGCTTTGGCATTTTGATGTCGCTTGACCGGCAGAACAGCCAGGCGGTTCGCTGGTGAAAAATCGCATGGCGGGATTTGCAATCCTGCCACGACGATGCTAACGGCCCGCTTCCGATGACAATCCGCGCCCCAAGCGGCGCCGATGACCCCGGAAATGGACGCATAGCTCAGTTGGTAGAGCAGCTGACTCTTAATCAGCGGGTCCTTGGTTCGAGCCCAAGTGCGTCCACCATAATCTACTTATAGATCAATCGTTTAGCTGCAGTTAGAGGTCACC
>JAIELC010000026.1 GCA_019753375.1 Sphingomonas sp. | reverse complement strand
GAGACGACCGTCAGCGCGCGCGGGGTGACCGATAGCTGGCTGCCGACATAGGTCAGCGCATAGTTGCTGCTGGCACTGAGCGAGCCTTGCGTGATCGCATAGCTGCCGACATTGCTGGTCGTCGTCGCCGCTGTCGCCAGCATACCGCCAAGCGTGTCGCCATTGACGAGTCCGAGGCCGCCGACCTGATAGGTCAGCGCCGGGTTGGCATCGCCGTAGATGCGGCTCAGCGCATCGGCGGTGATGGTGACAGGACGCGGCGTCACCTCATACGAACTGGGAAGATAGACGTATCGATAGCGACTATCGTTGGCCTGCACTCCGCTGCCGCTGATGGCATAGCTGCCAACGGGTGAGGTTACCGAAACGGGCGCTGTAAACGTGCCGGGAGATACTATCCGGTCAGTCGAGCGAAGGCTGATCAATGGACCGTTCGCTACTAGGCGAATACGCAAACTAGGCTGCAGGCCGAGGTATTGGGCGGTGATGGGGCTGATGGCATTACCGTAAAAGCCGGTGCCGCTGGGGTTAACCGCGACAATGCGCGACGTGCTGAAAATCTCTGGGTAGAACGCCGATGGGGAATTATTGTTTTGGCCAACCTGATTGGGGGCCGCCCAGACGGAGTTGAAATCGAATCCCGCCCAAATTGTCCGGAATCGGTTAAGATCCTGAGCGTCCGCCGTGGTCAGCCCGACACCGCCGCCCTGACTGGTCGACAGCCCCGTTGTCTGGATGTCCCAATAGCCATTGATGACCGATGACGACGCGTTGATCGCGCCGACCAATCCCCCAGCCGATTGCAGGCCGGTGACGCGTCCGGTGGCATAGGCCTGGCTGATCGATCCATTATTGGTGCCAACGAGGCCGCCGACCGCCAGCGCCCCCGTAACCGGCCCAGAGGCATAGCTATTCTGTATCTGACCCTCATTGAACCCGACGAGGCCCCCAACGCCATCGACGCCCGTGATCGGGGCGGCCGAATAGGATTGGGTGATATTGGCCGACGGCAGGGCACGGCCAACCAGGCCGCCGACCGAATTCTGCCCCGTAATATTGCTGTCAACCAGCGCAACATTGCGAACAGTGCCCGACAAAACGCCAACCAGCCCTACATCATTGGAAGTCGGGCGATTGATGGTCAGGTTGCGGATAACGGAACCGGCTCCGTCAATCGATCCGGTGAAAGGGTTTGCAGCATTTCCCAGCGGAAAAAAGCCAGCCGATGACCAGATGCCAGCCGGGTTCGCGCCGGCACTGGCGCTTGCATCAATATCGTTGAACAATATGATATTGTTCGTTAAATTCCTTACAGCAATTTGCAATTGCAGCAGATTAGTAACTAATACAGCACCAGATGTAAAAACGGGCGGTCCAAAGGTTTGCGGAACGGGCCTCAGCCCGGTCGGATTGATAATGTCACCCGTGCCGTCACCTTGAAACCAGGACGTATTAAAATCGAAGCCGACATAGCTCGACTGTCGCCGCGCCTGCGCCGTGGTCAGCCCGGTCCCACCAAAGCTTGATATTTGCCCGGATGTTTCGATGTCCCAATAGGATGCTGTAATCGCGCCGCCGGTCTGGCGCCCAACCAACCCGCCGATCTGGGTGCTGTTTCCGGTGCCGCGCACCGCTCCACTCGACCAAGTCTGATCAACGGATCCACCGTTGACATAGCCGATCAATCCCCCAACCGCTGTCGATCCCGTCACATCGGCGAATGCGAAAGACAAGTTCAGCGAACCGGTCGATGTCAGAAGGCCGACGACGCCGCCAACCTGGTTGCGCCCCCGGACCGACGAATCCTCGACATATGAACTCGAGATGGCACCCGACCCGGAACCGACAAGCGCCCCCACATTGTCTTGACCAATGATCGACGCATTACTGAGGATAACTCTGCCGACCGATCCGGCAGTACCTAGCAAACCGATCAAGCCCTGATTGTCGACGGTCGGGCGATTGATGGTTAAATTGTTGATCCGGCGACCATTACCATTTAAATTCCATTGCCACGGAGTGCCATTCGATCCCAGGGGCTGAAAGCCCTGGCCGCCATTCCAGGTCGCGGTTACGCTGGCATCAAGATCTTGAGCGAGCAAAGCGTTGGACGCAACCCGAGGGTTGAGTTCCCGCAAACCCTGCAGACCATAGATGTCTGCAATAATAAAGGGATCGCCGTTTCCATCGCCTCCCAAATTTCTGATGAAGGACGTGCGTCTCAGATCGCCGGTAACCCTGAAATCGCGTGCAAAAAATGCCGGCAATCCATCCGGCCTGCTCTGGCTGAAAAACCCCGCGAGCAGAGTGAAGCGATTGACGTTGATCGCATTAAGCGGGTCGATGCTGGTTCCGGCCGAAAGGGCAAGGCCGCCATTTGGCGCATTGATATCGCCGGAAAGCGATATTCGATCACTGGCTGTCAGCGTCAGGGTCGATGAAGACTGCCAACTGATATTGGTGTTCAGACTGATCGTGCCTGCCTGGCTCCCTGCTGCGCCGGTCGAAATCGAAACATTGGCGGTCGCCAGCGCGTTGACCAGCAACGTTGCATTGATGACGCTGTTGTTGCCGTTGGGGGTAAAGCCGAACACGTTGCTATTGGCCGCGCTCGAAATCGTTATGTTATAGGGATCGAGCAACAGCGTGCCGAACGTCAGGCCGCGCAAATCGGCAGAGCCGGCGTAATTCAGCAACGCCTTGCCGGAAATTTCCGCATCGCCGCCGATACCCGCTGCGCTGCGCGCACTGACGGTACCGCGAAAATCGGTGACATTGTCAGACCAGAGCACGACACTGCCGCCATCGCCCGACTGTGGCGCATCGGCACGGATGGTGCTGGCGGCGTCCACCGTCAACGTGTCGGCGCGGGGGAGGTCGCCCTGGCCCTGCCAATCGCCGCCGATCCGGATGCGACCACCACCCAGCGCGCCCGATGCATCGATGGTGGCGTCGACAAGCGCGATGTCCCTGCCGGTAACGGTAACGTCGCCACCCAACCCTGACGCGCTGGCCACATCGACAGTACCCGACAGAACGACGCTGCCATCCGATCCGGTGACCGACACCGCCTGATTGGCGGCGGACAGGTTGACGACGCGCCGTGCCGCCGCCATCGCCACCCCCGGCCTGAACGCCACCATGCCATGATCGAGCATACCGACGGTCTCGATACCATCATCAGGCACCGCGACCTGCAGGAATCCATCGCCTGAAAAATCGATCGTCGCGGTGGCGCCGGCCGCAAGCGAGACATGCCCCATCGGCGCGGCGATTAATCCGGTGTTGCGCACCGTGCCGCCAATCAGCGCGGCATAGCCCCCTTGCGCGATCCGAATCTGGCCATCGTTGACGATCGAGCTGCCGGCAGCGCCGGCAATGATTTGGCGATCGGCGGCGAACAGCGCATCGGGCGTGATATCGAGCGTGGACGCAACGAGCCCCGCAGCGCTGATCGTGCCCGTCTTGGTGATCAAGATGCCATTGGGGTTGATCAGATAGACGTGCCCATTGGCGGTCAGATTGCCCGCGATCGTTGACGGTGCCGCACCGGTAACGCGATTGAGCAGAATGGACTGGGCGGTTGGCTGAGCAATTTCAACCTTGCCACCGGGGCCAACCGAAAAGCTCTCCCAGTTGATCGCCGCCTTGGCGCTGGTCTGCGTGATCGTCAGGCGGCCGGCCTCTGCCGAACCAATCGTTGCTTGACCGGCGACCACCGTGCCACCGGCTGGCGTCGCCGGCACGGTTTGGGCGAGGGCCGAGACCGGAAAAAGCGCGGTGCTCGCCAGCAATGGCAAAAGCCGACGACTCATGGTCATTCCTTCCTTTTTTGCGCGTTCCGCTCGGCTGGGATTGAGGGGCGGCATCACGGTCAAAATTGCGCCTGGACGGCGAACGTGACCCGGTCCGTCCGGCCAGGCACGCTTTCCCGTTGGCCCGTGGCGTATTCGAAATTTATCGTCAGGTTTGACAGCGATTGACGCCGCGTGATGACAAGCCGGGCACCCGCGCCAAATGCATGCGCCGATGTCTGACGGCGTTCGAGCACGGTCGGCTGCTGCAGACGCACCGCTCCCTGCGCGCCAAAAACATACGGCGCCAGCACGCCCAGCCGCGCGAGACCGCCACGCGCAAGCGGGAACTGCGCTTCGCCGCGGATCATATAGCCATCGTCCCCCTGGAGCGTTCCAACGGCGAAGGCCGACAACGCGTTTGGCCCGGCAAGGCCAATCTGCTCCGCGTTGACCAAGGCCTGGCCAAATCCCGACTGCGCCTGGGTGCGGAAATTCAAGGCAAGAAAATTTGCCAGCGGCTGCTGCACGCCGGCGGTGATCGAGACCGACTGAAAAGCGGCATCAGCGCCTTGCCGCGACAGCGGCACGCCGCCGGTGGCATCGCTTGCCGATCGCGCGCCAAGTGCATCGATCCCCAATGATGCCGACAGGCTGGCAAACACGCGGCCATTGCCGGGCAAGGCGGCATCGATATCCCCTGTCAGCCGGACGATGCGCAAGCTGTCGATTGACACTGGCTGATCGATCGGTGGCAGCAGGCGGATCCGCTCTTCCTGCACATCGAACCCAATTTGAGCAGCCAGCGTCAGCGACCGCCGGCGCACGACGGGATAGCGCAGCCGCCAGGCGATCCGCTCAAACGCACTGGCAAAGCCGATGTCCAGCGCCGTTGGTCGCGGTGCAGCCCTGGCACTGGTAGCCTCAATATTGACGGTCAGACCGTCGGGGCCGATCGGGACAATAATCCCTGCCGTCAGCGCGCGATTGCGCGGGGTTGGATCAAGAACGCTGAAGCCTTTGTCGAGATTGGGCAGCGCATTGATCCGAAGATAGATTTGTTCGCCAAGCCCGAGCCACGCATTGAGGTTGAGGCCCAGCGAAACAGCATAACGGCCCAGCGGGTCGGACAATGTGTTGTCGATCGACAGCGATTCCGTGACTGCCCGAGACGATGCCGTGATGATCAGCGTGGTGGCTTCGGGGACTGCACCTTCGCGCAATGTCGACTGAAGCTGCACCCCGGGCAGATCCGCGGCGATCAGCAATTTGCGTTCAATGTCTCCAAGCGTAACGCCGCGCTTGCCGACCAGCGCCGTCAGCAACGACCGGATCCGGCCCGCTATACGCGGGGGAACGGCCGACAAATCAAGGTCCCCGATATAGCCATCGACGATATTGAGGGTGAGCGCGCCACCATCGGTCAATCGTTGTTCGGGGACAGTCACCCGAACAAGAATGCGCCCTGCTTCTGCATATCCCCGTTCCAGCGCTCTCGCTTCGGCAAAGATCGTGGCGACTGAAACCTTTTTGCCGATCACGACCGTGCGAAGGCGCGCCCAGGCACGAGACGGCACCGGAATGTCCGCACCCGTGCCGGCGAGCGTGATGGTGCTCAATGTGGCAGAGAAGGACTCCGCCTCAGCCGGGGTATCGGATGCCCGATCATCCAGCCGGATTGAGGGAGGGGCTTTTGTCGGCGGGCGTTCGAGCGGCGGCCTGTCTACAGGCGGGGTAATCTGGCTCGCAGACTGCGCGAACGCCCCCGTGCAGCTTGCAGGCATGCCAATGGCAAACACCAAAACGCCGCGGGTTAGCCGCTGTTGCGTCGGAAAAAAAATGGTGGCGCCTCGCACTGTATCGACTGGCCTTTTGATGATCGCAACAACCGGGGCGAAGCAGCCCGGCGCCGTTCACCGTTCGCCCAGAAACCGCGCCGCACAGATCGCGCGCGCCGTCTGCGGCGCAACTATCCATACCGGACAGTTGTGCCGTAGCCGCCCCGAAGGGCGACGATAAAGTATCAATGGTGTAATTTATTTTTTCATGATCTGTAAAATTCAGCAAATGACTTTCATTATTGCGCCGTTTTATTCGACATATGCGTGATAAATCAAAGTCTATTATTTAACATATGTCGTAAACAAATAATCTCTTTGGCACTCCATTTTCACTATTACATTTTCTCGAATAAACTGTTGTCGATACATTGGGTTCTGTACGGCAATAGCTTTCTATATCCCGCAATAGACGAGCCGTATCGGGAATCTTATTTGCCGACAGAACGCTCGTGATGTGACGCGGTTTCAATATTATCACTCAATAAGATATAGTTAACGGTTTATCCAGATCAAGATCAATCGTTTAATATGAAACTATTAATTGCGGATTTTGTAAATTTGCAATGAAAATCCGTCCTGCGGGGATACATATGATTCAGTATATTCTTCCATTTTTGTTCGGCTATTTCATTGGAATGATCACAATCATTCTTGCAATAATGATTGGTGTAAAAATAAAAGAAATGAGCGAGCATTATAATAACTGAGTATCAACATATTTGATAATGATTGCCCAGCTTTTTTAATTATGTTCGCAATTGGCTGACCTGGGGGGACCAGATCCGGCAATTACCATAAGAAATACGTGCTCTGGCAAGTCGTGTCCTTAGGGGAGGGCCACTTTGTCTATCGATGAATCCGCCAGTCGTTCGGCATTCGTTGCCAAAACGGGCCACCCGCAATCTCGGTTTCGCCTGCAAAGGCGCAGGTTATTGTCGGGCACGCGCCTTGCCTATTATGTTGCTGGCGGCGCATTGTCCCTAGGGGCGCCTGCGTACACGGCGAAAGCGCAGTCGGCGTGCCCCACCGTCATTAGCGGCACGCCGCTCTCCAGCCCCATCATCGTGCCGGACGGCACGCCCGCCGCATCGATTGATCTTGCGATCAACCGCGACATCCTGGTCTCCTCGGGTGCCGTTGTGACCAGCTCGCTCGCCGCGCTTGCCGTGCCCGATCAGGCTGGAGCCTATGCAATCGATGCTGCGGGCGGCAACGCAATCATCGTGTGCGGCACGGTGGGCCTTGGCCCCGATCCCTTTACGCTGCCCGGCGGCGGTATCCGGGCCGGATCGGGCAGCCGCGTGCTGGTTACCGATGGCGGTACTATCTTTGGCAGCCGGAACGGCCCCGCGACGGCGCCTGCAATTGAGCTGCTGGGCCCGGGATCAGGCATTACTGTCGATGCCGGTGGGCAGATTCTGGGCGGGTTTGCACCCGCTGTGCGCGCCGATGCGCCCGTCGCCATCACCAATAATGGCACGATTGCGGTTACCGGCGGCGAGGGGTTTGAGACCGCGGCGATCGATCTGACCGGCGGTGTGGGATCGATCATCACCAACACCGGAACGATCAGCAGCACGTCGTTTCCAGCTATCAGATTTCGCGATGCGCGCGGCGTTGCGGGCGGCGTTACCCAGATTATCAACAGCGGCCGGATCAGCGGCGGCACCCGCTTCCCCGGCGGCAATGACGGGATCGAGCTGCGCCGGGGCCTTACGTCGATCATCAACAGCGGAACGATCGACATCATCACCGTCGGCACGGCGGCGGATTCTGATGGGTTCAATCCCGCCAGCGGGCTGACGCTGATCAATCAGGCCGGTTATATCGGGCCGATCATCATCACGCCGCCCAACCCAGGCTTTTCCCCTGATCTTGCCTATGATCTGACCCTGACCAACGCGGCCGGGGCGACCATTGGGTCGGTTCCGGGCGTTCGATTCAATACCAGCCTGCCATTGGGAACCAGCTTTGTCGGGGTGACGCACCAGGAGGCGGGTCAGCTGCGCATCACCAATGCAGGCGTGATCGAGGGGCTGTATAATGGCGTTCGCTTTGCAAGTGGTGACACCGTCATCACCAACGCGGCTGGCGCAAGCATTCGCACACCCGACGAGAATTTGTCCTTTCCAGCGGCCAATGAAGGCTATGCAATTTACGGTAACCCGACGATCAATATCGGCGCGGCGCGGCCTTTAATCGACAATGGCGGAACGATTTTTGGCCTCTTTGGTGGCGTGAACACCGGCACCGTCGATGCCACCGTGATCAACCGGTCGGTGCGCGATTCATCTGGCATCGTTATCGGCGGCGGCAGCATCGGCGGCGGCGCATCGGGCGTGACCATCGGCGGCGGGTCGATCATCAATGAAGCCGGCGCGACGATTTTTTCAGCGGCAGTCCGTGCGCCAGGCGACGCCGGCTGTATCACGCGGCGAGAATCCTTTGGCGTCACCTGCACGTCGCTGCTGAATACGATATTTTTCACCAATCCGGCGATGGTGGGGTCGCTCGACAACAGCGGCACGATAACCAGCCGGTCCCGGCAAACCTTGCTGTCGTTCAGCCCGCTGGCATTGCATAATCGGTCCACGGGCCTGATCGAATCCCTCGGTGCTTCAGGCCCCGCGATTGACGCGGTCAGCGGGCTGGCCGCCGATTTCGTGAATGAAGGCGTGATCCGTGCGTCAGGCACCGTTGTGCAGATTACCGGAACGAGCGGCGCGTCCTTTGGACACGACATCATCAATAGAGGCGCGATCACAGGGGTCAACGGCGGGACGGCCTTGATCACGAACGGCAGTTCAGCGCGTTTTGTCAATGAATTGGGCGCGGTGGTTAGCGGAGGTGTCGTCCTTCAGGGGGTTCAAAACATCCCCAACGGCGCGGGAACATCACCGACCAGCGGGTCGGTGCTCAACAGCGGTACAATCAACGGCGCGCTTCTTTTTGGAACTGGCGGTGATCTGGTCAATCAATCGACGGGGTCCATTGTCGCCACATCGACCAGCAGTGCAGCGGTTAGCAGCGCACTGAGCAACAATGCCGTGAATTCCTTCCTGAATGTCACCAACGGCGGCTTTATTTCTGGGGTCGCCAGAGCCATCCAGTCGGTGGGCTCTCGCGTCCGGGTCAATATCACCAACCTGACGGGCGGGTCGATCATTTCGACCGACAGCAGCAATGTCTTTGGGCGGGGCAACGGGATCGACGTGGGCGGCACCTTGTCGCTGGTCAATCAAATCGGCGCACAGATTATCGGTAGCCCGGGCAGCAGTGGCGTGGTGGCCGCGCAGGCAACGGATTTCTTCAATGCCGGCACGATTTCGGGCGGCGCGTTCGGTGTGCAGATTTCGGATTTCCTGGCTGCTCCGTCAGGAGAAATCATCTTTCGCAACAGCGGCACAATTACCGGAACGGCGCTCAGCGGCGTCCAGACATTTATCAGTGGAAACATCCGTTTCGAGAATAGCGGCCTGATCAGTGGCGGGTCGGCAGGACTTACCGTTACCGGCTCGCCGGCACGGTCGGTTGCGATATCAAGCAGCGGCAGCATCACCAGTTCCCTTGGCCATGGTGTCAACCTTGCCGGAGGCTCGCTGACAGGTTTCGAAAATTCGGGGTCAATCGTCGCCGCGCAAAACGGATTGAATCTGCGGAACATCGCCAACGCCGCGATCATCAACCAGACGGGCGGGCTCATCGACACCCGCTCGAGTGGCAATGGCTGGGCCGGTATCGCGGTGTTCGGTGGGTCCGGGACCATCGTCAACCAAGCCGGCGCCACAATCAGTGCCTCAGCAGGCACCAATGAGGGCGGTGAATCAGCTATCTTCATCGGGGCAAATGCAGGTTTAGTGCGGGTTGAAAACGATGGAGTCCTGAGCGGCGTCTTGACCTTTTATGGCGAGAACGCGACGGATCTGGTCAATCGCGGCAGCATTCTCGCTACACAAGTATCGGATGGCGATGCCGTCAATATCTTGCTGGGCGGGGTGTTCCGCAACGAAGCCGGTGCGAGTGTCACGGCGACCCGCGATGCCATCTATGTCTTCGACAATGATGACAACGGCACCATTACCGACATTCACAATGCCGCCGGCGCGGTGATCACCGGCGATTCGGATGGCGATGGTATCGGGCTCGCCATATCGGCCGACGACAGCAACCAGGCCGTGTCAGGTGTCGAGCGGGTCTTCAACGCCGGTACCATTATGGGCGGCATTTCGCTGGGCCTGAACGACGACCGGCTGGACCTGACGACGACGGGCACGATTTCGGGCGCGTCATCGGGCGGGGCGGGCGTTGACAGTCTGCGGATCGATACGACGACGGGGGCGACGCGAACGCTGGCAGAGGGCCAGTTTGCCGCGTTCGAGGATATCGTCCTCAATCCGACTGCGGGCGCGGCCGGGCGCTATGTGGTTACCGCCGCCGGTGATCCGTTGACGACGGCAACGCTGGATGCGGGGCTGGTCGGCTCGTCGATCACGCTGGCGCAGGGCGAACTCAGTCTGCGCGATACGGCAAGCTCGGTGCGCGCGGAGACCGTGTCAACGGCGGCGGGGACCTTGCTGTCGGGCAATGGCATCGTGTTTGGCGACACCAGCGTCGCCGGTACCATTGCACCCGGCAACAGCGTCGGTCATTTGACGGTCGAGGGCGATCTGACGCTGGCACCAACAGCTTTGCTGACGTTTGAGCTAGGGCAGGCCAATGTCGTTGGTGGGCAATTCAACGATCTGATCACCGTCAATGGCAGCCTGGTCCTCGACGGGCTGCTGACCGTTGCGCAAAGTGCCGGCGGCAATTTTGCGCCCGGCGTGTACCGGCTGATCGACTATCAGGGCGGGCTGGCCGCGCTAACCGACAATGGGTTGGGGATTGGCAATGTGCTGCCGAACGGGCTCAATGGCACCATCCAGACAAGCATCGCCAATCAGGTTAATCTGGTTATCGCCGGGGCGGCAGTCGACATCAGCTATTGGGACGGGGCCAATTTCAGCGCCAACGGTCTGATTGATGGCGGAACCGGGGTGTGGAACAGCAGCAACACCAATTTCACCCTGGCTGATGGCAGCGCCAACGCACCGTGGGACAATGACATTGGCGTATTTGCGGGTCCGGCCGGCGGCACGGTGACCGTTGAAGGCGTGCAGGGTTTTGCCGGGCTGCAGTTTGTGACCGACGGATATCGGATCGTCCGCGGTACGACCGATGCGGGTCTGACACTGGGCAGTGGCGGCTTTATCTTTGTCGATCAAGCGGTCGATACGCGGTTCGATCTGGCGGTTACGGGCAGCGGTACGTTGGTAAAGCAAGGCGAAGGCCGCCTTATTCTAAGCGACGCCAGCAGCTATGCGGGCGGCACGTCGCTCAATGGTGGCACCTTGTCGGTCGCCAATGATCTGGCGCTTGGCGTGGGCGGCATCCGGTTGACCAGTGGCACCACGCTGCAATCCAATGCCTTAGGTCTGCGCCTGAACAACGACCTTACGGTGCTTGGGTCCGGCTCAGCCGTGGCGACGGTTGACACTCAAACATTTGATCTGACGCTGGCCGGGCAGCTCGCGGGCGATGGGCGACTGGCCAAGACCGGTTCGGGCGCGCTGCTGGTCGCGACGGGCGGTCGCCTGGCCGGCGTCACGGTGTCCGGCGGCTCATTCGACCTGGTTGGGGCGGCGACCCTGGACTTAGCGACATCATTGACGCTTGCGGATTCGACGCGCCTCACCCTGGCGCAGGGAACGCTGCTCAATGCCGGGACGCTGGGTATTGTCGGGGATGGCGGTCGCCAGACAATTGTCTCATCGGGTACGATAAATGGTCCGGTGGCGCTCGGCGGGGGCGCCGATGCGATCGACCTTTCGGGGACAATAAGCAGCGGCATCGATCTGGGCGCCGGTGATGACGCCTTCATCTTGCGAAGCAACGGCAGCGTCGGACAATCCGTCAACGGTGGCGCGGGGAACGACCGGCTTACCTTCGAGCTGGCTGTCGGCGCCACGCGCGCGATCGATGGCGGCGCCTTTACCGGCTTCGAGGACATCGAAAAGGGCGCGGGCGGAACACTTCGAATTGCTACCAGCGTGCTGACCGGCCAGACATTACGGGTCGATCCGGGATCACTGGAAGTCGCCAGTGGCGCGGGCGTGGTGCTTGGCGGTAATGCCAGCTTTGGGGGCATAACGCGGTTGGATATCGCCGCAGGGGCGTCGCTTGCGGCATCGAGTATCATTGGTGATGCCGCTGGCCAGACGATCGTCAATGCCGGCGCCATTGTTGGCGCAGTGTCACTCGGCGACGGCAGCGATTCGGTTGATCTGTCGGGCCGCCTGACGGGAACAATTGATCTGGGCGCTGGCGACGATGCGTTGATCCTGCGCGCCAGCGGCACCGCTACCGCACCCGCTGAGGGTGGGTCGGGGACTGACGCGCTGTCGATCAATGCATCTACGGCGAGCGATCGCGCGATTGGCGAAGGTCAGTTCGTCAATTTTGAGACCATTACTCTCAACGCTGATCCGGGGGCACAGGGTCGTATTGTGCTGGCTGCTTCTTCGGCCGCGCTTGATCGGGCCACGCTTGATGCGGGGGTCGGATCGACCAGCAGCGTCCGCCTGATGCAAGGCGAGCTGAATCTTGCCGAAGCCAGTGCATCATTGCGCGCGCCGTCGATTGATGTTGCCGCCAGCGCACTGCTCACGGGCGTGGGCACGGTCTTTACCGGCATGGGCAATGCCCAATCAGGATCATTGAGCGTGGCCGGATCAATATCCCCCGGCAACGCGGCGGGCGGCATTGGCACGCTGCACCTGTTCGGCGCGTACCGGCAGACGGGATCATATGTGATCGACTACCGCCCGCCTGTTGATCTGAACAACATCGTTGGCGGTGCATTGGTTGGCCGCAACAGCTATGCAACACCGGCCTTGGCCGCCGGCGCGCAGGATGCCGATCTGCTGGTCATCAACGGAGCGGCGACGCTGACCGGAGGATCGGTTCTGCTCAGGCCGCAAGGCAGCACGGCCCAGTTTGCCGCCGCGCTCACCGCGCCGGGGAACAGCCGCAACGAGATACGATATCAGATCCTTCATGCCAGCGGCGGTCTGGCCGGTACCCGGTTTGTCGCTCTTTCATCGGCCAATGTTGCGCTGGAATATCCCAACGCCAATGATGTCGATCTGGTGATCAGTGGTGAAGTGGCACCGGTTCTTGTCGTCGATGGGCCACCTCCGACGGTCACGTTTAATCACGTAATTGGCAATGCACTGGCCCAGCAGCTAACGGCCAGCCTGCCGCAGTCGAGCTTTGATTGCGACGTGCCGATCGCCGGGCATGGGGTGCCTGATCGGAAGCTGTGCCTGTTCGGCCAGATATCGCGGAACCGGGTATCATTGCCGATCGCCGGAAGCGGTGATGCAAGCACAACGCGTTACACGCCCGACGCGCTCTATACGGGCTTCCTGCGCCACGTTTCGACAAAGCTGCAGCTGGGATTTGGCATCGGGCACACGGGCGCCGACCAACGCGGTGATGGCGTTCAACGATCCAAGGTCGAAGGGACCGCGCTGGCCTTCATGACCCGGCTTGATGTCGGTCGCGCCAGACTGCGCGCGACGGTTGGCGGCGGTTTTTACCGCGCGACCTATAACCGCGAATCGCTATTCCGCGATAACCGTGAGCTGACCGGCGCCTTTGACGCGCGCTTTACCAATGGCACGGTTGAAGCTGAACTTTGGTTCAAAGCCGGCAAACGCTTGTCATTTGCTCCCAGAATTGGCGGCGACTGGCGCGTGGAATGGCGCGACGGCTTTAGCGAGGCGGGCGAAGCGCTGGACCGCTTTTCGGCGCGGGCCGCCAGGATCGTCAGGGCGCGGGCAACAATGGGCGGCATTGCGCGCTTGGGTTTCAACCTCGGTTCGGTACCGGCGTTTATTGAACCATCGATGTTCTGGACACGCGAGCTTGGCGACCTGACTCTCCCAATCGAGGGGATCTATGCCGCGCGCCCTGATATTGCGGTTCGGACTTCGGCCGGCAATCTGCCGCGAAACTCCTTCCAGGCCAATATTGGCGCCGCGTTTCAACTATCCAAACAGACGACTTTCAGAGTGCAATATGAAAACGCCAACCGAGGCGGCGGCCATACCGAGAGCCTGTCGTTAAGGTTATCCCTTGCGCTTTGATCCACGCCCAAACGCCATCGTTTCATCAGCGGCAAAGGGCAGCGGCGAGGCCGTGATGTCATCAAATGGCGGGCCTATGTATAGGACGGAACGGCTAAGACCCGAGGGTAAGGCGAAAGGCAGCTCTTAATCGAGACTGAACTACTGAACTCTAGCTGCTCTTACCGCGATGCTTGGGCAACGCGAAAAAGCTGCCACCTACGACCAGAATTGGCGACAACATCATCAGGATGCCAAGCCCGATATCGGCTCCGCCAATCCCGTTGAAGGTCGTTATTTTCCATAGGTAATAGCCCCAAAAGGCAGCGGTAAGGCAAAGACCTGCGATCCATGCTCGCCGCGCGCTGATTCCGAACACGGAAAGCACCGCAAATGGCGATCCAGCAATAAACACTTGGACGGGGCTTGCGTCATCCCACGCCTGCCAGGCGCTGACGCCGCGCGTTGCAGCCCAAACGGTGTTGCATGTAGCGACCACGCCAAACCCAATGGCCAGGGATGCGATCAGCCCAGCCGCGACACCCCTTGAATAGCTGAGCGAAGGAGATTTCATGGTGCCACAGTATCAAGCGGACTTCCTGTCCGCTATTGCTTCGTTACCGATATTGGCAACGGCAATCGCCGATGCGAGGATGGGCACATCACTGATGCGATGCGCCATTAGCGCCCTCGCATCAAACGCCGCCAGTCAAGTCCAGCCTGGCAATGGGGACCCAAGGACAACTGGCGCAAAAAAGGAACGGGTCGCTTAGGCCCGGTGACTAGCCTTCGATCGCAAGGGCAGGATTTGATCGCAGATGATCGACGATGAAATCATAGAGCGCCCGTGTTCTTCTGGTTATTTCTCTGCCTTCGCAGTGCAAGATGCTTATCGGCACTATTTCCGTTTGCACATCGGGGAATATTACTTCCAATTGCCCTGATTCAACATATTCATAGGCATAATGATTCATTAGCAGGGCGATGCCGTAGCCAGCTAATGCTGTTTCGATCACGGCCCTTTTTGTATTGAACACAAGTGTCGGTTGGATCTGAACCGGGCTCGACAAATCGGGGAAGTTTAATTTCAATGGGTGGTCACCGACATCCGACACTGAGATGATTGTACGAGATTTCAGATCGTTCGGATTTTCAGGGATTCCCTGCGAACTTACATATTCGGGCGAAGCGCATAGTATCTTTTTTGATGCACCCACTCTCGTCACAAATAATGAAGAATCCTCAAGTTTTCCCAGTCGAACAGAAATATTTACCTTATCTTTGATAAGGTTCACTTCTCTGTTTGTCATGATCGTTTTTATTCTAATTTCGGGATATTTTTGGGAAAATTCCGCGATCAATGGCACTATAAATTTCTCACCGAAATATTCAGGCGCCGTGATTGTTAACTGGCCCGCAATCTCGTTATGATCACTCTTCAACTTGTGCTCGGCTTGCTCGATTGCTTCCAATATTTCTTTGCAATCCTGATAATATTGCTCAGCAGCCTCTGTCGGCTGAACGTGCCGCGTTGAACGCAAGAACAATCTTGAGCCCAAGTCGATTTCCAGATTATTTATCGCTCGCGTGATCGTCGGAGGACTGACGCCCAAAACATCGGCAGCTTTGGAAAAACTGCCGTGTTCGATCACCTTCATGAAGATACCCATTTCCTGTAGCTTGCTCATGTCGGCTCTCGGCTGGTGGAATGATTTCGATTTATCAAATGATCCATTGTGGATATGTTTTGTATGGTAGCTCTTCTGAGATTGAAATTTTATTTCGCACAATGCTGCCTTACGAAAATTGAAATGCTGGCAAAAAACTGTTTTCGGTCTGGGACTTGAGCAGTGGCTAGCGCGCATTGCGGGGGGATAATCCTACTGTGGCAGGATGACGGTCGGCGGTGTTCGAATGCGCGTCTTGGCCTGTTTCAACCGCCATCGGCCAATCCGGCGACGCGCCTTCAGGATGTATAGTGGTCCTGTTCTCAAGCGGCGTCGGGGATCGCAAGCGCGTGCAATACCAGATTTCGCTGCGTCCCCTGGCCACCCGCTGTACCAAGATTGAAACCGGCGGACGTTTAGCGGCCTATCCAACACGCCCGCCCTGACGTCGTGCCCATCCGGCAAAGGCCGGCAACCTGATAAAAGGCACGATCAGCAGACCAAGCCTCAGCTCATGTCCATTCGGTCGTCGGAACCAAAATACCGCCCCTGCCCATGCGTTGCTCCCGCCCGGCGGGCGAGTTGCAAATGTTCGGACGTTTCAATCCCGCGAATCACCACGTTCGGGGCAAGGGTGCGCGCCAGCGCGGTTACGTGGTTGAGCAATGTGAGTTGCGCGCCACTCGACGCCGCTCTCCAGAGCAATCCACGGTCGAGGATAAGAACCTCTGGCCGCAACGCCATGGCCACATCAATACTCGCGCCGCCATGCCCGAAATGGTCGAGCGCCAGGCGGCAACCGAGCTCTCGCAAGGCCGCCAAGCTTCGGTTGAAGCCTGCCATTGGTGGCAAGGCGACGGGGCTAGAGATCGCCAGGATCAGCCGCCGCGCAAGCTTTTCATCAAGCGCGAGATA
>JAIELC010000068.1 GCA_019753375.1 Sphingomonas sp. | reverse complement strand
GTCGGCGTTGGCGTAGGCGTTGGTGTTGGAGCAGGCGTGCTGACGTTGATGTTAACGCCTCCACCGGTGCCGGGCGACGCGATGTCATTGGCACCGCAAGCACTCAGCACACCCATCGAAGCAGTCGCAAACAACGTGCGACAAACGTTCTTGTTCAACATTTCCCTGTCTCCAGCGTAAATTTCATAACCGACCACGTTACCGTGGCGCGACGGAAGAACCGCGAGTCGGATCGCCCCCCGCGCTCAACACCGGTTGCGCTTTAGGAAGGCCAGATGACGGGCAGATAGGATTCTCGTGACAGTTCGGCGTCCGGGTCGTGACGGCAATGTGACACGTCCCAATCCGGCACCCTGATGATCGGCTTAACCTTATCCATAAACGGCTGAACTTCGCCGATCGTGGGATTAACGCCAGGGCCGGTCACGAAACCATTTGGTCAACACTAATTTTTTACCGGCCCGTACCTTCATCCCGATGTGCAGAGTTGACGGGTTGAGCGAGCCATCGCTGCGTCGGTTATTCCAGGCCAGCAGCTTGCCAACTTCGGGTTGGATGATCTTGTCGATCGCCTTGAAGCGGGTCGCGCCGCCAGCAATGGGCTCATTCAGATAGATCATCACTGTCCAGGTGCGCTGCCCGTGGACGCCGCAATATCGCTCATAATCGATCCCCGATGGCTCAAAATAATCGGTGTGCGCCTTGAATTCCTGTCCTATCGCATAGCGTTGTCCTTGCAGCGGCTCTCCGTAGCGCGGATCGAGTCCGGTCAACGCCTCGATCATTCGGTCGACTTCGACCGAGATTGGATCATCCAGATCAAAGTCGCAGGTTTCGCTGGTGCGGAAACTGGCATCGCCAGAATGATCAGAAATGGTTGAAGGCCGACGGTCGGTCTCGATCCGTTCGGAAAAAAGGCCGCAAAGCTCCGGCGTCAAAAAATGGCGCTTTTGAAACAGGGTGAGCTTTGGTGACGGGATTTTCTGAACATTGGCTTGGGCGGCGAGATGCGCGACAATTGGCTCGCTTGGATGTCCACAGCCAATCGGCCATGAGTTTGCCGGGGAGGTGTCGTCGGGATGCGGGGACGTTGCCATCACAATATGGTGCCAAATGCCACGCGACTTGACTAGCGGTCGAAGGACGATGGCTGTACGCGCGTTAACGATACCTATACGCGTGTTAACTATGATCAGGTGACCTAAAAGTTTCACCAAAAATTCTTTGGTCTGTCATAAAGCATGCCTAGCAGGCGTTTCGGGGGTAGCCGACCAATGCAGCTGGAATTTGATGCGCGCGCACGCCGGATTATCCGCCGGGTACCGCGTTCGGTCCCATACCGGCTTGCGGGCGCGCTGCTGATCGCCGCGGTCGCGGTTCAGGCTGCTCGACTGGTCTGGGCGATTGTCACTCCCATTGATGCGTATGGACCCTGGCGCAGTGGTGTCGCGGGATCAGCACCCGAAGCGCGCGCTGTCCTGAAATCCTTTGATCCTTTTTTTCGCCTCGACGGTCCTGTGAACACCGGTCCCGCCGTTGTAACGTCATTACAGCTGACATTGTTCGGGACGCGGATTGATGATGCTAATGGCCGGGGATCGGCGATTATCGCGACCGCTGACGGTGTGCAGAAAAGCTACGCTGTCGGTGAAGAAATTGAATCGGGGGTGAAGTTAAAGTCAGTGGCGTTTGATCATATCACGCTTGATCGGGGCGGCGTTGATGAAGACCTGTTTATCGATCAATCGGGTGGGGGCGCGCCGTCGCCCGGCGTTTCCGTTCCCAGTACCCCGGCACCTGCGACATTGCCGCCACAGCCCGGTGATAGCGCCGATAGTGTCAGCTTGTCGGCATTGCGTGCCGGTGTGGGGTTCATTCCCAGGATTGACGGCGGCCGGGTGACCGGTTTGGTTGTCCGGGCGCAGGGGACGAGTGGTATTTTCAACCGGCTGGGATTTCGTGATGGCGACGTTGTGACGCAACTAAATGGAAAGCCGGTTAGTGGTATCGGTGATCTTGACGGTTTAACGGCAACGTTCGGCAATGGTGGTAATATATCAGTCTCGGTGGAACGTGGCGCCGAAATCCTTCCTCTCGTGATCAGTGTAACAGGCAGATGAAAAGACAGACCCTATCGATTGCGCTGGCGCTGGTTCTCGCGGCCCCCCTGGCGGCACAAACGACGCTGAACGTGCGGGATGCCGATATTCGCGCGTTCATTGCCGATGCGGCGAAGGTAACCGGGCGGACGTTCATCATCGATAATCGCGTGCAGGGCAAAGTGACGGTGGTCACCGATCGGCCGTTGTCGCGCTCCGAATATTTTGAAGTTTTTCTGTCCACCCTGCGGGCCAACGGGCTGGTTGCAGTGCCAACCGCCAATGGCGGATTTCGGGTCCAGCCGCTCGACAATGCGGCCAGCCAGCCCAGTCGGGTCGGCAGCACGTCGGCGACACCGCGCAACAGCTATGTAACCGAAATCATCCGGTTGCGGTCGATCGATTCGACGTCGGCAGTGGATACAGTGCGGACGTTGGTCAGCGCGCAGGGATCGGTAACGGCCAATCGTGGGGGCAACTCGGTCGTAATCGTCGATTTTGCCGACAATGTCCGCCGTATCCGGGAAGTACTTCGCCAGATCGACACGGATAATGCGACAACCCGGGTGGTTGCGCTGAAGAACGCCAGTGCCCGTGAAATCGCGACCGCCTTGCAGGCGCTGCTGGGCTCGGGCGGAGCGCAAGGCGGTCCTTCGGTGTCGGTGGTGGCGGTAACAAGCGCGAATTCGGTTGCCCTGCGCGGCGATCCATCAACCGTCACGCGGCTTGCTGCCGTCGCGCAGGATCTGGATCACCGGGCCCAGCTGGGTACTGAAATCAAGGTTGTCTTCCTGCAAAACGCGGATGCGGAACAGTTGTTGCCCGTCTTGCAGCAGCTGGTTGGTCAAACCCCCAGTGCGGTACCCAGCCAGTCGAGCCTTTCAAGCTCGGGATTTTCGAACGGCGGGGGTGCGAATGCGAGCACGATCGTCCCTCCGCAGCAACAGTCGGTTCAGCCAAGCAGCTCTGGATCAAATGGTGGTCAGGCTGCGGTCGTGGCGGAAGGTGGCAGGACGGCTGCTGTCGTCACGCGCTTTGTCGGGGCGAACGCGATCGTGATTGCGGCCCCGGCCGAAGTCCAGCGCCAGCTGGCCGATGTCGTGCGCCAGCTCGATACCCGCCGCCAGCAAGTGCTGGTTGAGGCGATTGTTGCCGAAGTTTCGGATTCGACGGCCAGCGAGCTGGGTGTGCAGGTGCTGCTGTCCGGGCTTGGTGGCAGCTCCATTCCCTTTGCATCGTCCACCTTTTCCAATTCGGCGCCGAGTTTGCTGACGATTGCCGGGGCAATCGGATCAAGAAGCCTGAACTCGACCACAACGACGGTCAACGGCACCACGACGACAACGCAGACCAGCAATGCCTTGAGCGACCAGCTGACCCAGGCCGCGGCCGCGTCGCTCTTGGGGTCAACCGGCGGTTTGTTTGGACTGGGTGGTACCTTTGGTAAAAATGGCAAGGATGGCGCATTCGGCGCGATCATCAACGCCGTCAAGTCCGACACGACATCAAATTTGCTGCAAGCCCCGCATATCACGACGCTCGACAATCAGCCCGCACGGCTGCTGGTTGGTCAGGAAATTCCGATAACGACCGGACAGGCACTGAGCCAGAATTTCGATAACGCTTTCCGGACGGTTCAGCGGGAAAATGTGGGCATCCAGCTGGAAGTTCGTCCGCAGGTCAATGCCGGCGGGACGATCAAGCTGTTCCTGCACCAGCAAGTCAGTTCCATCGCCGGCCCGGTATCAAGCGATAATAGCGACCTGATCCTCAATAAGCGCGAATTTGAAACGACCCTGACCGTTGATGACGGGCAGATCGCCGTTATCGGCGGGCTGCTCGACGATAATGAACGCCGGACCATCCAGAAAGTACCCTTGCTGGGCGATATTCCCGGGCTGGGTCAGCTGTTCCGGTCAAAGGCAAAGTCGCGCGCCAAAACCAATCTGGTGGTGTTTATCCGACCGACCATCATCCGTTCTGCCGCTGATTCAGAAGAAGTGACCGAGCGACGCTATGGCTATCTGCGCGCGCAGCAGGGGTTGGGGGCAAAAGGCGAAGAGCCCAGCATCGATCAGCTCGTTCGTGACTATATGGGTGCGGCGCTTCCTATCCCGTCGGGTCCTATGCCCGGCAGCATTGATGATCCACGGATCGGGGTGCCGACCATGCCGCTGGCGCCGCCGTCTTCAGGAGGACCGCGATGATTATCGACAACGGCAATGTCGATCCGGATCAATCATTCATCGCCGGTCCGCGCGACGACACGCCATTGCCGCACGATATTGTTGCCATTCCCTATGCCTTTGCACGGCGTTTTGGCGTTGTACTGCAGGCAGGCGCACCCGATCACTTCAGTGTAGCTATGCGCGAAGGCGGCGATCCGCGGGTGCTGCTGGAATTGCGACGCTTTCTCGCGCGCCCGTTTGACGTCAGTTTCGCGTCGGCCGATGAGTTTGATAAGCTGTTGTCGGACCGATATGCCATGGACGGCCAGGCCGCTGCAGCGGCGGCGGGTTCGCTCGGTCTGGGCGATGAGCTGGATATGCTGGCGGGCGACTTGCCATCGGCCGAAGATCTGCTCGACAGTGCTGACGATGCGCCGGCGATCCGCCTGATCAATGGCATCATCGCCGATGCGGCGCGCAACGGCGTGTCGGATATCCATATCGAACCTTATGAAACCGGCCTGGTGGTGCGGATGCGCATCGATGGCGTCTTGCGCGAAACCTTGCGGATGCCCCCGCACGTGGCGCCGGTTGTGGTCAGCCGGATCAAGGTGATGGCGCGCCTTGATATTGCGGAGCGACGCCTGCCGCAGGATGGGCGGATGGGATTGTCGCTGGGCGGCAAATTGCTTGATGTCCGCGTTTCTACACTGCCCAGCCGAGCCGGCGAGCGCGTGGTGCTGCGTATCCTCGACAAGGACAATGCCGGGATCGACCTTGATGTGCTGGGCATGAGCGCATCAATGAACACGCTGCTGCGCGGGGCGCTGGCCGAACCAAATGGCATCATTCTGGTCACCGGGCCAACGGGATCGGGCAAGACGACATCGCTCTATGCAGCGCTGCGGCTGTTGAACGACGGCACGCGCAATATCCTGACCGTCGAAGATCCGATCGAGTATGCAATTGACGGTGTCGGTCAGACGCAGGTTAATCCCAAAGTCGGACTAACCTTTGCCGCCGGATTGCGGGCGATCCTGCGCCAGGATCCCGATGTGGTGATGGTTGGCGAAATCCGTGACCGGGAAACCGCTGAAATTGCGGTTCAGGCGTCGCTGACCGGCCATCTGGTGCTGTCGACGGTTCACACCAACGACGCCGTCGGGGCGATTACCCGGATGCGCGATATGAAGATCGAGCCCTTTCTGCTGGCGTCCACCCTGCGCGCGGTCATTGCCCAGCGACTGGTTCGGCGGCTGTGCCCTGATTGCAGAAAGCCGGTGCAGGCGCAGGGATCGGTTTCGGCGTTGCTGGGATTTGATCCCGGTACGATCGTTTATGAGCCCGCCGGTTGTGAAAACTGCAGCCATACCGGCTTCAAGGGGCGGATTGGCGTGTTCGAAGCGATTCGCATCGATGACACGATTCGCCGGTTAATCAACGATGGCGGGGATGAAGCGATCATCGCGCGCCATGCTTATGTCAACGCAGCCAATCTGGGGTCGGCGGCGCGACAACTGGTTCGCGACGGTCTAACCACGCCCGAAGAAGCCGTGCGTATTTCGCGCGGTGAAATGGCCGATGCCTGATTTCGATTATCTGGCGATCGATACAGGGGGTCGCGAAAAGCGCGGGCATGTCGCGGCGGAAACAATCGATCATGCGCGCGAGGTGCTCGATGCGCGCAAGCTCTACGTCGTGCGGATCGACCCTGGTAGCCGGCCGGAAAAACCCGATAAGGGGATGTCGCTGCTGATGCAGCTGCGCGGCGCGAAGATGAGCGGCAAACAATTGACGCTGTTCACGCGCCAGCTGGCAACGCTCAACCGGGTCAGTCCGCTTGAAGAATCGCTGCGCACGATTGTGCGGCAAACCGAACAGCCGCACGTTCGGGACATTGTCAGCGGGGTGCATGCCGGGGTGGTCGAAGGCCGGCGATTGGCGGAATCGATGGCGCGCGCGCCAAAAAGCTTTCCGATGCTTTACTGTGCGATGGTATCTGCTGGGGAAAGCTCCGGATCGCTGCCGACTATTCTGGACCGCCTGGCAGTGTTGCTCGAACGGCAGGCGGAAATTCGGGGTAAGTTGCTGACCACGCTTGCCTATCCTACGGTGTTGGCTGTGGTCGCGATGGGTGTCGTGATTTCGCTAATGATCTTTGTCGTTCCGCAAGTGGTGGAGCAGTTCGATACAGTTGGTCAGCAACTCCCGTTTCTGACCCGCGTCGTGATTGGAATATCGTCGTTTCTGGTTGGGTGGTGGTGGGTTCTGCTGATCGCGTTCGCTCTTGCAGTCGCAGTGGGCATTCAGGCGCTGCGCCAGCCGCCCATCCGGTTGGCGTTCGACAGCTGGATATTGAAAGCGCCGCTCATTGGCCGATTGCTGCGTGACCTGCATGCCGCGCGGATGGCCCGAACATTGTCGACGATGGTGGCGAGCCGATTGCCGCTGCTCGAAGGGCTCGCGCTGACGTCAGGCACGGTCCACAATCGGCGTTTACGCTTGGCAACCGACGAAATTGTGGAATCGATCCGGGGTGGCGGCAGCCTTTCTGCGGCCATGCGACGCTCTGGCGTCTTTCCGCCGCTTTTGACCTATCTGGCCGCGAGCGGTGAAGCTGCCGGGCAGCTTGATGAAATGCTGGAGCGTGCCGCCGATTATCTTGAGCGCGAATTTGACCGATTTACTGCAACGGCGCTGTCGTTGCTGGAGCCCGCGATTATCGTGTTAATGGGCGGTATCGTGGCGACAATCGTGCTATCGATCCTGCTGCCAATCCTGCAGCTCAATACGCTGGCGGGCCAGTAAATGAGGGAATTCATGGTGAGTATGCGTTTGTTTGGCTTGCTCGGGCATGTTGGGCGGCGCTCCAAACCGAACAACGGCCATCGCCGCCCCGATCGGGAGAATGGCTTTACGCTGGTCGAACTGATGGTTGTCATCGTTATCGTTGGCCTGCTGGCGACGATCGTTGCCTTCAACGTCATTCCGTTGGGGGATCGCGGGAAGATCGAGAAAGCCAAAGCTGACATTGCAACGATCGAAGACGCACTTGAACTCTACAAGCTGCAGAATCTAAATTATCCCGCAACCAGTGATGGTCTGCAGGCGCTGGTGGCGCCGCCGGCCACACTGAGCGATCCATCACGATATCAAAAAGGTGGCTATATCAAGCGCCTGCCCAAGGATCCCTGGGGCCGCGATTATCTGTATGCCTCGCCCGGTCAACATGGCGCGATCGACGTCTGGAGCTATGGCGCGGACGGCAAGGAAGGGGGCGAGGGTGTCGACGCCGATATCGACAACTGGCAGTAGAGCTGCACGTTCGGCCCGATCGATTGTCGCGCAGGCGGGGTTCACCATCGTCGAATTGATGGTGGTGATTACCATTATCGGTCTTGCCTCGGCAGCGGTGGTTCTGGCCATGCCCGACCCGCGCGGCCGGCTGGACAATGATGCAGCCAGGTTTGCTGCGCGTGTCCGGGCGGCGCACGACCTGGCAATCGTGGAAGGGCGGTCGATAAGCGTTTGGGTAACCGATGTCGGTTATGGGTTTGATCTGCGCGCCGCTGAAGGCTGGTCACCGATTGCCGAACGCCCCTTTCGGGTCGCGCGCTGGCAAGAGGGAATTAGACCGTCGATTTCCAGTCCCGATGGTCGCGCCAGGGTTATTTTCGATTCTACTGGCCTATCCAATGTGCCGATGGAACTGGAGCTGAATCGCGGTGACGAACGGGCGCATGTCAGTATTGGCAACGACGGATCGGTGGTGGTCCATGGCTGATCACCGCGACCAGCATCGCCGCGACCAGCAGGGCTTTACGCTGATCGAAATGATGGTCGCCCTGTCGATCTTCGGCCTCGCCGCGCTGGCACTGGTCCGGCTGGAAGGCGCGACAATTCGTAATGCGGCAACGGTTGATGCCACCATGATTGCCCAAATGGTTGCACGGAATGTTGCGGTTGAGGCGATGACGGACGCCCAGCCGCCGGCCAATGGTATCGCCCAGGGCAACGAAAGCAATGGCGGACGGCAATGGTCATGGACACGCAACACCAAACCGCTCGGGGATCAGGGCGCACTGCGGATCGAGGTTGATGTCCGCGACGCCAACGGTACATCGCTCGGCCGGTTAACGGCGATACGGCCACCGGCACCGCCCCCCGAACGCGACGCACCGTCCCCGTGATGCAGCGACGCGATCCCCGAAATTGCAGCAAGGTTAAGCCGCGTTCCACCGAACACGGCTTCACGCTGGTTGAGATGATGGTCTCGCTGCTGATCTTTGGCCTGCTGGCGGCAGCTGGGGCGGCTTTACTCTCATTCAGCGTCCGGGCACAGGCCGTGACGACCGAGCGCCTGGACGAGTCCGCCGCGATAAACCGGCTTGTATCGGCGCTGGGCGCCGATCTGGGACAGGCGGTCGATCGGCCCACGCGCGATCCGGCCGGGTTGGTTATCCCCGCCTTTATTGGAGGATCGGGGTCCGGCGCGTCGCCGGCCTTGCGGCTGGTCAGATTGGGCTGGACCAATCTTGATGATGCCCCGCGAGCCGCCCTTCAAAAGGTGGAATATCAGGTGCGCGGCGGCAATCTTGAACGCATTGCTTATCCAATGCTCGATGGGGCAGCTCCCTTGCCACCCGCGGTGATGGTCAGAAACGTCAGTAATGTTGCGCTGCGTTATCGCATTGACGGAGCGTGGAGCGACCAGTGGACGGGGCAGCCCGGCATTCCGCTGCCGCAGGCGGTTGAGCTTCAGTTAACCCGCGGCGACGGCGCGCATTACCGCGCGCTGTTCATGGTGGGCACGAACTACCGGCCAAAGCCGGTTACCGACGGCAGCGCCGATGCGGGCTGATCATCCTGCCGAGCGCGGTGCCGCGTTGCTGACCGTGCTGCTGCTCGTGTCGGTCATTTCGGTGATCGCGGCATCGGCGCTGGAACGCATGCGGATCGCGACGCGCCTGACGGCAAACACCGTGGCGATTGATCAGGCGCGCAACTATGCCATCGGTGCCGAAGCGTTGACGGTGACGCGGATCAACGCCCTGCTCGCGCGAAACTCGGGGCGCGTAACGCTGGCGGGCGGATGGAGCGGGCGTCCGTTTTCGCTGGTAGTGCCGGGTGGGGTAATCCGTGCAACGATTACTGACCGGGACAATTGCTTCAATCTTAATGGGCTGGTCAGTCGACTGGGACCCGATCGGTTGGCGGCGCGCCCGGCATCGATGGCCCAGTTTGCGCGGCTGATGCGACTGATCGGCATTAATGATCAGGTTGCCCGCACGGTAGCGGCGTCGACGGCGGACTGGATTGACAGTGATGATGATCAACAACCGCTGGGTGCCGAGGACAGCCAGTATAATGGCCGCGTATCGGGGTATCGCACGGGCGCGACGCTGATGGGCGACCCCAGTGAGTTACGGGCCGTATCGGGGGTTACAGCAGAGGTCTATGCTAAATTGAAACCATGGATTTGTGCGTTGCCCATCGCAAAGCCGGCGCGGATCAACGTTAATACGATCCTGCCCGAACAGGCGCCGCTCTTTGCGATGCTGTTTTCCGATTCACTGGATATCGGTCGCGCGCATGCCCTGTTGCTTGAACGCCCGGCTCAGGGCTTTACGAGCACCAACGAGTTCTGGCGTCTGCCGGCACGCAACGGCATTACGCCCGATGGTGATGCCGAGGGGCAAGTAGCGGTGACGAGCCAGTGGTTTGCGCTCAAAGTCGAGGTCGAGTTGGGGGGAGCGTCTTTGAACGAGACCGCATTGATTGATGCAAGGACAAACTCGGCCCGATTGGTATCGCGTGCATGGGGGGACGAGGCGTGACCGACGCATGCGTGCTGTTCCTGCCCACCCGCCCCAGCGATGGCTATCGCTGGTTGAAGGTTGGCGGCGGCGCCATTGCCGCGCGTGGCGATGGCGTCCCAACCGATCTTGATGGCTTACCGCATATCGTGATTGTATCCGGGGAACATGTTGCCCTGCACTGGGCAGTCCTGCCCGACCGTTCGGCCGCGCAATCGGTGGCCGCGGCGCGGGCGACGCTGGCCGATGCCGTTGCGTCGCCCATCGGGGATTTGCACGTTGCCGTCGGTCGCGAAGGCGACAGCGCTGATCGACCGATCGCGCTCGTCGACGCTCGCTGGATGCAGGCCTGGCTGGATGAGTTGGCCGCGCATTCGATCGACGCCGATGCCATAATTCCCGGCCCGATGCTGCTGCCGCGCCCCGTTGAGGGGTTTGTGAAGGCCGATCTGGGGATTGAAACGGTGGTGCGTGGGGCTGCCATTGGCTTTGTGGATGAGCCAAAGCTGACCCGGCTTGTGACGGGCGGTATCGAGCCCGCGATGCTTGACGTCGATGCGCTGGAAGAGGCGATCCTGCAGGCAGTCGCGACCCCGCCGTTGAACCTGCGCCAAGGTGCCTTTGCACCGCGCAGGCCGGGCGTTGGCGTGGATTGGGGCCAGATAAAGCGCCTCGGTTGGCTGGCAATGACGGCGATCTTGCTGACGGTGGGAATCACGCTGGTCGATATCCTGCGCAACAATCTTGGCGCCGATTCGCTGGATCGTCAGGCCGAAAGCCTCGCGCGGCAGGGATTGCGCTCCGGAGAGACGGTAAACGATGCCGACCGACAGCTTGACGAACGATTGCTGGGGCTCCGTGGGCCTGGCCTTGGTTTCACCCGAACGGCGGGCGCGGTCTTCACGGCCTTGCGCGCGGTTCCTGCCAGCCAGGCGACAGCCCTTTCGTTCGACGGGACCGGGAGTCTGCGCGTTTCTATCGCGACCCAGGGCGAGGGCGCTGCCAATGATGTCAAGCGACGGATCGAGGCGATGGGTTTTACGGTGACCCAGACCGGTCAATTTGTCGCATCCGCAGGACGGGTTACCGGCGATTTTCAGGTGGTACCGCAATGAGCGCAGCACTTCGCCTCTGGTACAAGACCCTGAGCGAGCGTGAGCAGCGCCTGATCATGGTCGCCGGCGTTTTGCTGGTCGTCGCGATTGTCTGGGGTAGCATCGTCATTGGCTACGGTAGCTGGTCATCAGCACGTTCGCGGCATGTTGATGCTGTGCGGCGGCTTGCCGATACCCAGACACGCGTCAAGGCGGTTGATGATCTGCGCCGTGCCCGGCCAGAAGGCGCCGCAGGCCCCATCGAGGCGGCGGTCCGGGAAAAGGCCGCAAGCGCCGGCTTCATTCTTGGCAATGTAACACCGCAAGTCGACGATAGTGTCGATATCACTATCCCGGCCGCGAAGCCGGCGGCGTTCTTTGCCTGGGCTGCGCTGCTGGAGGAGCAGGGGCTGATCGTTACCCGGTTGACGACGGGCAACAATGGCGACCGGACATTGTCGGTCCAGATGAGCCTGAAGAAGCAAGGCAAGTGATAGCAAAGGTCTTTGATCGGACGACGCGCCGGTGGCTGGCGATCGGGTTTTTGATTGCGCTGATCATATTCTTGCCGATGCGTATCGTTCTGGGTGCGGCCGGGCTTCAAGGTCGGGGCCTTAGCGCCAGGGCTGTTTATGATTCGGTGTGGTCTGCCACACTGGGTGATGTCCGGGTTGGCGATATCAATCTGGGGAATATGCGCGCCGGTCTTTCCCCCCTATATTTGTTGATCGGAGAAGCGCGGATCTCGTTCCAGTCGATCGACCGGATCGACGAGTCCCGGTTACGCGGTGCGATCAGCGTCGGTCGTGGCGTTTTCGGCCTGTCGGGCGATGTCCCGGTTGGTCAGGTATTTTCGCCATTGCCGGTCACCTCGTTGACATTGACGGACGTCACGGCACGATTTGGTGCGGGCGCCTGTTCCAGTGCCGATGGCATCGTCCGCGCGAATCTGGTCGGGGGGATCAGTGGGATCGATGGGCTGGTATTGCCGTCGAACGTGTCGGGACGACTCCGCTGCGAAAGAGGTATATTGATTCTGCCATTGACCAGTCAGGCGGGCACAGAAGCCATTAACGTGCGTATTCAGGGCGATGGGCGCTACCGCGCCAGTCTGTCGCTCCAACCGACCGATCCGGCGGTCGCCCAGCGACTTGCGCTGGCAGGATTTGTACAAGGGCCGAAAGGCTATCAGCTCTCGGTAGAGGGCCGGTTCTGACAGGCTTGACGCTCATACCCAAGGACCGCTAGTGGCGCGATCTTAACGGCGACCGTAGTTCAATTGGTTAGAGCGCCGGCTTGTGATGCCGGAAGTTGCGGGTTCAAGTCCCGTCGGTCGCCCCATCTTTCTCGCCTGTTCAGGACGATGACTGTGACCAGCCGCTGGGGCTTCCCCGATTTCGACGACCATGAAGGCGTTCATCTGTTTACAGACCCGGAATCGGGCCTGCAGGCGGTCATCGCGATCCATTCCACCCATCTTGGCCCGGCCGGGGGTGGCGTTCGGTTCTGGCATTACGCCGATTCCGATGACGCCATCACCGATGCACTGCGACTGTCGCGCGGGATGAGCTATAAAAATGCAATGGCTGGATTGCCGATGGGCGGCGGCAAAGGCGTTGTGCTGGCCGATGCCAACCGGACCAAGACGCCGGCCCTGTTGAAGGCATTCGGTCGAGCGATCGAGTCACTGGGCGGACGTTACGTGACCGCAGAAGATGTCGGTATGGCCGATACGGACATGGTGACGATTGCCACGGAAACCAAACATGTTTCCGGTCTGCCCGTCGCGTCCGGCGAAGCGGGGGGCAATCCAGGCCCGTCGACCGCGCTCGGCGTCTATCTGGGCGTCCGCGCTGCGGCAAAACATGCGCTGGGGACGTCGGAAATGCGCGGGGTCCATGTGGCGATCCAGGGTGTCGGCAGCGTTGGTGGCGGCCTGGCCCGGCTGCTGGCGGCGGATGGTGCGCGCCTGACCCTGGCGGATGTCAGCGCCGAAAGGGCCGCAGAGCTGGCCACCGAGCTAGGCGCCGCGACGGTATCTGCAGACGACATTCTGACGATTGACGCGGATATTGTAAGTCCCAACGCGCTTGGCGCTATACTCACCGAAGCATCGATCGCGACGTTGCGAACCGGGGTTATTGCCGGTGGCGCAAATAACCAGCTGGCAACACCCGAAGATGGCTGGCGGCTGCATGCGCGCGGGATCACCTATGCCCCTGATTATGTGATCAACGCAGGCGGCATCATCAATGTCTGTCTCGAATATCTGGGACAGGGTAACCGGGCTGAGGTCGAAACCCGCATCCGCAAGATCCCTGAACGGCTCGAGCAGGTTTGGCAGGAAAGCGCCCGCACGGGAGAACCCGCCGCCGCAGTGGCCGACCGGATTGCGCAACGCCTGATCGGTCGCGGCTGACCGTCGGAACGAAACGGACCCAAATCCCGTAATCCCGGCGGATTGACCGCCACGGAATGGCTCGTCACGTTGCGACCCTCGATCGCGTTCGATCAAGGGAGCAAAACCATGGCCCGGCCTGAATGAGCGACAAAGCTACTGATGCTGATCGGCCCGGCCTGTTCGACCATCCACGCGGTCTTTGGGTACTGGCTGGCACGGAGCTTTGGGAACGCATCTCGTTTCATGGCATGCAGGCCCTGCTGGTGCTTTACATGGCCGGCGAATTGCTGTTGCCCGGCCATGTTGAGCATGTCGCGGGATTTGGCCGCTTTCGAGCCGTTATCGAACAAGTTACCGGACCGATGTCGGTAGGGGCGCTGGCGGCGCAGGTCTTTGGATTATATACCGGCTTTATCTATTTTACGCCGGTTATCGGTGGCGCGATTGGCGACCGGCTGTTGGGACGGCGAACCTGCGTCGTAGCGGGCGGCGTCTTGATGGCGGCGGGGCATTTCTCGCTTGCGCTTGATGAAACGTTCTTGCTCGCCTTGTTGTTGTTGATCCTTGGCGCCGGCCTGTTACGCGGCAACCTCCAGCCGCAAGTAAAAGCGCTCTATGCGGAGGAGGATCGGCGCAGCGCCGATGCGTTTCAGCTTTATTACGTCGCGATCAATATCGGTGCGTTTCTGGCACCGCTCATCACGGGTGCGCTGGCGACGATTTACGGTTGGCATACCGGATTCGCCTTTGCCGGTTTCGGCATGGTGATCGGCCTGATCGTCTATCTTGCCGGTCAGCATCTTCTGCCCGTGGATTTTCGCCCGGATCGGGCACAGGCAATGCGTGTGCCGCTGGATCGCGGCGCGCGGCGTCGGCTGATAACATTATGGGCCATCTGGCCGCTCGTTATCTGCTTCTGGATCGCACAATCGCAGGTGTGGAACGTCTATAATTTGTGGGCGCGCGACCATCTGGATATGCGCATAGGGGGATTTACGGTCCCGATCCCCTGGCTGCAGGCGGTGGACGGGATTGCCCCCGTGGTCGTGATGCCGATCTTTCTCGCGCTTTGGCGGTGGCAAGCCGCGCGCGGGGCAGAACCCGCTGTCATCACCAAGATGGGCATTGGCTGCCTGATCTTTGGCGCCGGAACGACCTGGCTGGCAGCCGCATCGTTGGTCTCTGTCGATGGTCGCGCACCAGTTGCCTGGGCGCTGGCGTTCCATCTGCTGTCGAATATCGGATGGCTGTATTTTACGCCAATCGCGCTTGCCTTGTTTGCGATGAAATCGCCCGCGTCACTGCGCGGAACGATGATTGGCGTGAACAGTCTGGCGGTGTTCTTTGCCAGCATCATCAGCGGCCGTCTCGGCGGGCTATATGAGGCATGGAGCCCGGCCGCGTTCTGGATGCTCCACACCGCCATCGTCGGCGCCAGTGGGCTTGCCTTGCTTGCGCTGCGCAGGTCAATTGGGCGCGCCCTTGAGGATCAGGAACACACTGCCCGCCGCGAATCGTTGGTGGTGGTCTAGCGCATCTGCCGGCGACCTGCCGTGGCCGGCCGATATGCGCGGGCCGGCAGCGCTAATTCAGTTGCAAATCAATCGCTTCGGCGACGGCAGGATGCCTGATCTTGCCACCCGATACGTTGAGGCCATTGGCCAGATGGGGATCCGATGCCATCGCCGCCTCGGCGCCCAAGCCCGCGAGTTTCAACACAAACGGCAAGGTCGCATTGTTGAGCGCGAACGCACTGGTCCGTGCAACGGCCCCGGGCATGTTGGCGACGCAATAGTGGATAACTCCATCGACCTCATAGACCGGATCGGCATGGGTTGTGGCGTGCGATGTTTCAAAACAGCCGCCCTGATCAATCGCAATATCCACAAGAACCGAGCCACGCTTCATCGTCTTGAGCATTTCCCGCGTCACGAGCTTTGGGGC
Organism: Sphingomonas sp.; assembly: GCA_019753375.1. GTDB lineage: Bacteria > Pseudomonadota > Alphaproteobacteria > Sphingomonadales > Sphingomonadaceae > Sphingomonas. The sequence continues at coordinate 1,119 of JAIELC010000068.1, read as the reverse complement.
TGCGGCACCGGGAACAAGGACGGCACCGATGACCAGATGCGCATTCTTTACCGCCGCCGCGATTGCTGCCTTTGACGCATAGGCGGTTTTGATCTGGCTGGAGAAGAACATGTCGAGTTCGGCGAGGCGTGCATTGTTGATGTCATAAATCGTCACATCAGCCCGCATGCCGACGGCCATCTGTGCTGCATTTACCCCCGAAACGCCGCCGCCAAGAATGGCAACGCGCGCCGGGGCAACGCCGGGAACGCCGCCCAGCAGGACCCCGCGACCACCCTGTTCCTTTTCCAGATAGTGCGCGCCCACCTGTACCGACATGCGACCTGCAACTTCGGACATCGGCTTGAGCAGTGGCAGCGAGCGATCCGCCGCGGTGACGGTTTCATAGGCGATGCAGGTGGCGCCTGAGGCCATCAGCCCCAAAGCCTGCGGTTTGTCAGCCGCCAGATGGAGGTAGGTGAAGAGGAGATGGCGGCTCTCGAGCAGCGCGATTTCCTGCGGTTGCGGCTCTTTGACTTTGACGATCATGTCCGAATGGGCAAACACCTCGGCCGCTGTCGGGACGATGGATGCGCCGACATCGATATAGTCCTGATCTTCGAAATCGATACCAGCACCTGCACGGGTTTCGACGACAACCGAATGGCCTGCCGCGACCAGTTCTGCCACTGACGGCGGTGTCAGACCGACGCGGTATTCGTGGTTCTTGATTTCCTTGGGAACCCCAACGCGCATCGTCGCTCTCCTGTTCAGCTAATGTCATTGGTATAATCCAATATTGATCCGGAATCTGTGCAATTTTGGAGCTGATAAGCGTCAACTACGCATGGAATCTCTGCAATATTTCTATTAGGCGATTAATCCATGCAACCAGACCGACTCGATGTGGCCATCCTTCGCTTGCTCGCCACCGATGCGCGGACGCAGGTCAGTCAGATTGCCCAGCAGGTCGGTTTGTCTCAATCGGCGTGTAGTCGGCGGATACAGGCGCTCGAAGCCGCTGGCATGGTGTCGGCTTACCAAGCGCGGCTGAGCCATCGGCATATGGGATTCCACGTTACTGCGTTGGTCGACATCACGCTTGGCACACAGATAGAAGAGGATCTGGCACAGTTTGAG
>JAIELC010000156.1 GCA_019753375.1 Sphingomonas sp. | reverse complement strand
CACCAGCCCCGCCGCGACGAGCACCGAGGGGTTCGACGTGTTGGTGCAGCTGGTGATCGCGGCGATGACGACGTCGCCATCGCCAATGTCGTGATCCTTACCCGCCACCGGAACGCGCTTTGGCTCGGCATGCTTGTACACGCCCGACAGGTCTTCGTTGAACACATTGTCGACCTGCGTCAGAATGACCTTGTCCTGCGGACGCTTTGGTCCGGCAAGCGATGGCACAACCGACGCCATATCAAGTTCCAGCGTATCGGTGAAAATCGGATCGGGCGCATCGGCGAGGCGCCACATGCCCTGCGCCTTGCTATACGCTTCCACCAAAGCGATCTGCTCTTCGCTGCGGCCCGTCAGGCGCAGATAGGTCAGCGTTGCATCGTCGACGGCAAAGAAACCGCACGTCGCGCCGTATTCGGGGGCCATGTTGGCAATGGTCGCGCGATCCGCGAGCGACAACGCATCGAGCCCGGGACCATAAAATTCCACGAACCGCCCGACGACGCCCTTCGCGCGGAGCATCTGGGTGACGGTCAGCACCAGATCAGTCGCGGTAATACCTTCGGCCAGCGTCCCGGTAAGTTTGAAACCGACCACTTCGGGGATCAGCATCGATACCGGCTGGCCAAGCATCGCTGCTTCGGCCTCGATCCCGCCAACGCCCCAGCCGAGCACCCCCAGGCCATTGACCATGGTGGTGTGGCTGTCAGTCCCAACGCATGTATCAGGATAGGCGATCATGTCCCCGCCATTGGGCGACGACCACACCGTCTGCGCGATGTTTTCTAGATTGACCTGATGGCAAATGCCGGTGCCCGGCGGCACAACCTTGAAATTGTCGAGCGCCTTTGATCCCCATTTCAGGAATTCATAGCGTTCATTGTTGCGCTGATATTCCAGCTCCACATTGTCTTCGAACGCGTGTGGCGTACCGAATTCGTCGACCATCACCGAGTGATCGATGACGAGGTGAACGGGGACCAGCGGGTTGATCTTCTGCGCGTCGCCGCCCAGTGTCGTAATCGCATCGCGCATCGCCGCCAGATCGACGACACATGGCACGCCGGTGAAATCCTGCATCAGCACGCGCGCCGGTCGATACTGAATCTCTCGGTCCGGGCTGTTGGGATTGTGCTGCCAATCCACCAATGCCTGAATGTCTTCGACATGCACGGTCTTGCCATCCTCGAACCGCAGCAGGTTTTCCAGCAGCACCTTCATCGAAAAGGGAAGGCGCGACACATCGCCCAGCTTGGCCGCGGCCTTGGCCAGGCTGAAATAGCTATAGGTTTTGTCGCCCGCGCTCAGCGTATCGCGCGTCCCCAAGCTGTCCTGTCCGATAGCGGTCATGCGAAATCCTTCCCTGTCTGGTCCGGCCGCTGAAAGGCGGACGAAAAGTCCGCGTGCGACCGGTCTGGCTTTGCGAATGCAAGAGTCGGGCGGGCTTTAGCAAGCGCGGTGGGGCGGGGGAAGGGTGGCAACGGGGTGTTCGGACCGGACTGGTGGTGGGGCGCACCTGCTGCGCGGTAAAGCTGGTGGCGGCATGGCCACGGAGTGGTTAAAAGGCCTGACAGCCAAACCGGCGGCGGCAGCCGGCGACGACAACCGACGGAGACCCCAGAATGACACGGATCGCGCTGAAAAATACAACAATTCTGGCTGCGTTGCTGGTCAGCAGCCTTGCCGTTTCGGGCGCTGAGGCCCGGCATAAGGAAAAAATGGGCACGGTCATTGCCGGTGGCCGGCTGGCATCGGCGACGCTGATGACGCCCGACGGCAAGACCGTGGGCAGCGCCACGGTTCTGGAGGTTTCAGGCGGGCTGCGCCTGACGGCTCGGATCGATGGGCTGTCGGAAGGCATGCACGGGGCGCATGTTCACACCGTTGGGAAATGCGACGCGCCTGATTTCGCCTCCGCGGGTGGGCATTGGAACCCGGGCATGAGCAAGCATGGGTCGATGAACCCGTCCGGTCCGCACACGGGTGACTTGCCGAACCTGGTGGTTGGCAAGAACAGCAAGGGTGCACTGGGCATCAATCTGCCAGGGGCGACCTTTGACGGGCTGATGGATGCTGATGGCAGCGCACTTGTCATCCACGCCGGCGCCGACGATCTGGTCACCGACCCGTCGGGCAACAGCGGCGGCCGGATCGCCTGCGGGGTGTTCGTCGCCAAGTGACGTGACCGGCTGACCGGAGTTTGGCACCCCCGGCAGCCGGTCATCATTAGCGCGCGGCGGTCAGATCGCCTCGCCGGCCGCGCGGGCGCGTTCCTCTCGATTCGCTTCGGCGGTGGGGACCAGCCGAAACGCCATGATGGCCGCGATCAGCGTGATCGGCACGACCAGCAACATCGACAGCACGCCGGTCGACAGGCTGCCCGACAGCGTCGAAACGCGTCCCGCCAGATAAGGGCCGAGCGCCAGGCCCAGCAACGTGGTGCCGATCAGGAATGTTGCGGTCGCGGTCCCGCGCATGCGCGGCATCACCAGATCCTGCGTTGTCGCGGCGGCGGCCCCCAGCGCGCAGCTTGCAAATGCCTGGGCGGGAAACAGCATGATGTAAAAAAGCGTCGGGTTGGTTGTCGTAAAGGCGGTCGCGATCGCCGCTGACGGGACCACCGCGCCAAAGATAACAACCATCAGACGGCCGGCGGGATGCCGGCGTCGCAGGCGATCGGCAATCATGCCACCCAGCGTCACCCCCAGAAATCCCGACATTGCGCCCATGCCGCCGATCACAAAGCCAGCCTCTGCCAGCGGGCGACCAAGTACGGTCGTGGCATAGGATGGCGCCCAGAAGGTAACGGTGTAGCTGAGGAACGCGTTCAGACCATAGGCGACCACGGTGAACAGGAATGCGGGATTGGCGATGATCAGCGCAAAGGTCGGCGCATCACGGCGCTTGAGCGCGCTCGCCCAGGAAAACACCGCATAGGCACCAATGCCAACCGCAATCCATTGCGGCTTGGATTCGCCAAAAGCGATCAATCCGCTGACCGCGCCGACCACAATTGCCAACCCCAGCAAATTGTTGATCAGCGCGCGCATTCCGCCCTGCGCGGCGCCGATCAGGGTCAGCGGCGGGATGATCGTGACCAGTTCCTGCAGAAAGGCGCGGAAGGGGGCTGGATGCGCTGCCGGCTCGGGCAGCCCTTCGGATAAACCGCGCGCGGGTTCGCGCAGCGTGGCGACAACCAGCGCAAGAATCAGTCCCGGCGCGCCGACCATCAGGAATGCCGCTTGCCAGCCCACCAGACCCAGCGGGCCGCCGCCCGGATAGGAATCGTTCCAGCCCTTGACGATCAACCCGCCAATGCCGAGCGATAGCCCGCCGCCGACGTACAGACCGGCCGAATAAATGGCGAGCGCGGTGGCGCGCAATCGGCGCGGAAACCAGTCGGACAGCAGCGAATAGGCTGCGGGCGCTGCGGTAGCCTCGCCGATACCAACGCCAATCCGCGCGGTGGCGAGCATCGTGCCGCTGCGCGAAAAGCCAGAAAAGACGGTCATCGCCGACCAGAGGGAAAGCCCGACCGTCAGCAGCCGGGTGCGATGCCAATTGTCCGCAAGCCGCCCCAGCGGAATGCCAAAAAGGGCATAAAAGACGCCAAATGCGGTTCCGTACAGGAATCCGAGATCCTCGTCCTTCAGATGCAAGTCGCGCTTAATATCCTGGGCGAGAATAGAGATGATCTGCCGATCGACGAAGTTCAGCACATAAACGATGAACAGGATGGCCAGCACATACCAGGCATAGGTTGGCGCCTTTGACTCGGTCACGGCGGTACGGTCGGCCATCTCTGCTCCCAATTTTATCGTTGGCAAACGGGCTAGCAGACCCTTTGTATTAACCGGAAGCCCAAATCGTCACGCCGCTTAGCCCAGCGGCCAACGCCCGATGCTGTCATAGCGGGCCCCATCGCTCATCAGCGCGCTTTCAAACAAGATCAGATGAGGAAGCCCGAACGGCGTGCTGGCCAGCCCCGCCTCGCGGGCAAGAAACGCCGCGATATCCGGGCTTGCGCCCGCGCTGCGCGGCAGCCTGGCAAGCGTGATATGCGGCAGATAGGCACGACCCTCTGGCGGCAATCCCAACCGGACCATGGCATAATCGATCTTGCGGTGCAGCGCGGCAAGGGCGTCATGCGGCATAACGCCCGCCCAAAGCGCCACGGTGCGGCCCTGTTTTTCAAATTGCCCGACCCCCGCGATCGATAGTTGCGGAACGGGCGCACGGATGTTGCCCAGCGATACCGCGATATCTTCCGCTGTCCGGCGATCAACATCGCCGATGAAGCGCAGCGTCAGATGGAGCTGGTCATCGCTTTGCCAGCGCGCGCCCGCGACACCGTCCATGACAGACCGCAACAGGGCCCGGATCGGCGGCGGCGGACGTAAGCCAACGAACAGGCGGTGCATGGTAACCAAGATTTGGACCCAATCGAACCTGCAGACAACCGGTTTTGCTTGAATTATCGCACGCAAACCCCGATATTTCCCCTACCCGGCACAGTGTCGGGAAAAGGAGTGTTTTTCAGATGGCTAATTGGTCTGACCCCCAGATGAGCGGCGCGACCTTCGCGTCCGGCGCTGGCGTACGCAGTGCTGCGTATGATGCGGGGCTGCGGTCCTACATGCTTTCGGTCTATAATTACATGACCTCGGCGGTCTTGCTGAGCGGCATCGTTGCGCTGGGCTTCGCCCTGAGCGGCGCGGCAGCACAGGTGTTTCTCGGCGGCGGGATCCTGAAGTGGATCATCACCTTCGCCCCCCTGGGCTTTGTCTTTGGTATGAGTTTTGGCCAGGGCCGCATGTCGACCGGCACGCTCCAGGCAATGTTCTGGGGTTTCGCGATCGCCATGGGCCTGTCGCTCTCGACGATCTTCCTGGTTTACAGCCAGGTATCGATCGCTCAGGCGTTCTTTGCCACCGCAGCCGCCTTCGCTGGTCTCAGCCTGTACGGCTATACCACGAAGCGTGATCTGTCGGCGATGGGGACGTTCCTGTTGATGGGCCTGATCGGCCTGATCGTTGCGTCGTTGATCAACCTGTTCATGCAATCGGGCCCGTTGGCGCTCGTCATCAGCCTGGTCGGCGTGCTGCTGTTCGCGGGTCTGACCGCCTATGACACGCAGCGCACCAAGAGCATGTATGCAGCGGTTGCCGGCACGGATATGGAAGGCCGCGTCGCGATCATGTCGGCGCTCAACCTGTATCTCGACTTCATCAATATGTTCCTGTTCATCCTTCGGTTGTTCGGCAGCAGCCGCAACTAGGATCGACGCCAGCAGGATTTCATGGGCCCGGCGGGGAAACTCGCCGGGCTTTTTGTTGCCAATTTGCCGCAGGTTCGGATTCGTTTCGATTGCGGGACAACGGTTCGTCGCAAGCTTTGTTGCAACGCCACATGATCTGTGGCGTCATGCTTAATACGAAACGACAGGATGTTAAGGAATGCATTAACCATCTTGGCGCATGATCGTTGGGTTGGAAGTAAAGCGGGGCAGGGTGATGATATGGGTGGACAGAAGAAACCAGCCGCAGGCACGATGACACTGGCCGAGATCAAGGAGTTTGCCAGCTTCAGCGCCGCAACGCAGCGCTATGTCCGCCGCTCGCTCGACATTGGACTGGACCGCGATGATGCGATGAAACGCTGGTCGCGCGACGTGGTTGAAGCCGCCAGCATCCGCGCGCAATCCAGGGTGTATGATCGTCTGCCCGATCTTCGCGCGACCGTCCCCGAAGACAGCGGTCTCGATGCTGTCGAACCATTTCTCGGCACGCTGGTCGCGGTCAGTGCCTTCGATCTTGGGCAGGGGCGGCTGACCAGCTTTTCGGCGTATCGCTTTTTGTATGAACGGCTGATCAGCGCGACGGTTCGGCCTTGGCTGCCCGGTGCTTTTTGCGCCGCCGCTGCCTTGCCCCACCTCCACCCCGATTTGCGGCGCAACTTGCTTCAGTCGATCAGCGAAGCCGCGGCAACGGCATCGGGATGGTCGACACGCGCGCCAAGCTTTTATCCCGACTGGGTTGAAAAAGTGGAAGCGGGGGCGCTGCCGAACTGATTGGCGGGCGGGTCAGCCGCGGTTCGCGGCATCCAGCATTTCGTGGGTGATCGGATAACCCAGGTCGTCGGGAATGCAGAGGTACTCGCGCCCGTCGCGCGCCTCGATCCACGGCGTAATCATCCGCACCGGGTGCGCGCGGGCATGTGCCTGCGCCTCGGCAAAACTCCCAAATTGCGCCAGCCGCTCCAGATTTCGTCGCGTCGGAAAAATAATCGTTACCCGGCCCGCATCGGCATCATCAAGAACGCCCTGCGCGCTTTGCCAGAATACCCGGGTGTTTTCGGTCTCGTCCACAATCGGGTCGGGCGCGCCATCGGGTAGCTGCGCCAGATAAAAAAGCGTGTCGAAGATCCGCATATTGCGGTGTTTCGGGCACCAGCGCGCAAAGGGCACAAGCTGGTCCAGGTCGAGTGCCAGACCGTGCTCCGCGAGCAATCCGCCAAGCGGCTGATTGTCGTGCAGGTCCGCGCGGATCATTGCCAGCGTCGCGGCATCGGGCACGCGGTTGAGCCCAACGGGCAGCCCTGCCTCCTCGATCGTCTCACGGATTGCCGCAATCCTTGCCGTGATGTCATCGGGATCGCCGCTGTGCGCAACGCTCATCATGCGGTCGGCCGGATCAATCCGACCACCCGGGAAGACCAGCGCCCCGCCCGCAAATGCCATCGCGCGGGCCCGTTCCACGATCAGCAATTCGGGCGCCGCGGGGGTATCCCGGAAGATGACCAGGGTGGCGGCGGGAATAGGCTCGGGGTACGGGGCGTCGTCGTCGGTCATTCGCGGCCGACCTTAGGGGGCAACGCGCGCGTTGCAAATGCGGTCCTTGGCCCTTCGTGCGTCGCCGCTAATGTCAGGCCGCCGTGGCCAGGCGGTCCCTGCCCGCCGCCTTTGCGGCATAAAGTGCCTGATCCGCTGCCATCATGATCTGCTGGCGAGATTGTGATGCGTGGATAGCGGCGATGCCGGCACTGGCCGTGACCGTCACCGCAACGCCGGTAGGTGTCCGCGTGATTTCCTGCGCAACCGCGGATCGCAGGCGATCACAGATGCGTGTCGCCTGTTCGATATCCACTCCTTCAAGGATAATACCAAATTCCTCGCCGCCCAGACGCCCGACATAGTCATGTGACCGCACGATACGCAGCGCCGTCGTCGCGAAGGTCTGAAGCACGCGGTCGCCAATCGCATGGCCATGCAGATCATTAATATGCTTGAAGAAATCCAGATCAAAGATGGCGACGCAGCCGCCCTTCTCGCCGCTGCGACGATTTTCAAGGATCCGGTCAAGCAGCGCATCGAAGGCGCGGCGGTTGCCCAGTCCGGTCAGCGAATCGGTCGAGGCGGCATGCGCCAGCCGCATTTCCAGTGACTTGCGGTGCGAGATATCGCGGATCGCGCTGACCGATCCGATCAGCACACCTTCATCATCAAAAATGCCGCGATTATTGGCCTCGAACCATTTGAGTTCGCCGGCCGCGTCCATCCCGCGATACTCGATGATGGTGGTGGCACCCGGGCTTTGCCGAACCTGCCGATGGGCGGCGATAAAGGTCCTGGCGTCGGGCCCGCTCATCAACGCATGTGGACGCTTGCCAATCAATGCGTCGGGCGAAAATCCGGTTATTTCGCGAACCGAGGGTGAAACATAGCGGATCACGCCCCGGGTGTTGAGTTCCAGCACGATGTCGGTCGCGCTTTCGGTGATCAATTTGTAGCGCATTTCGCTTTCGCGCAGGCGTCGATAAATGTCCTTGCGCTGCTTCAACTCGGCCGCAACCGGTAAAACCGTCATCACTGTGACTGCCAGATACAGCTGGAGGAACAGGCTATGGATACTCGATGTGCCCTGGATCAAATTGACGGGGCCGTGGCCCGCAGCGGTATACATGCCACTGATCATCACCAGCATGATAATCGACAGCGCCGCGCCAACGCGATCAAGGCGAAACGTGATGATGGTCAACGGCAACATCGGCAGGAACAGCAACGGGAGCCTTTCCTGACTGAATACTAAAAAGCTCGTGAACGCCATGATGCCAATCAGGACGGCCGCTTCCGCCCGGCCCCGGGGTGTCAGTTTACGGGCCCAGGCAAAAACCTCGCCCTGCAGCATCAACGTCATCATGGGCGCAAAGACCATCATCCCCAGCGCATGTCCCGCAAACCAGCTGGTCCAAAGCTGGCCAATCGGCAAGCCAGTGACCAGCGCGGCGGTGATCGCGCCGCCGATGCCGGTAATGGCGGGGGCAACCGCGCCGGCACAGATGGCAAACAAGCCTACATTGCCAAGCGAATTGAGATAGTCCTGGCGCATGCCCAAATGGCGCAACAATGCCGCCGCAATGAATGATTCCCCAATATTGACCGCGACCAGCGGGCCTGCCGCGATCCAGCCCAAACCGAACAGGCCGGTTGCCATGAAACTGGCGATGGAACAGGCGATCAGGGGTTCGCGCCAGTGCCGGAAATCGGTCCTGACGAGTTGGGCGGTCAGCAACGCGGCGGCGACCCAGATTTGGGCGACGCCGCCGTCAAACCGTGTCCAGGCAATCGTCAGCGAAGCAAAGGCGAAATAGCCAAGGCCAATCGCACACGCTTTGAAAACTTCTGGCTTGGCAACAGCAATCCGCATTGCAACCCCGGCTGTGGATGAACCGACATATCCAGTTTTGGTTAAATCATTCTTCCCAATGCAGCGAATGTGGTGCCAGTTGGCCGGAGGGCAGGGCCGCGCGCTGGTGGAGCAGAGGGGAATCGAACCCCTGACCTCTGCAGTGCGATTGCAGCGCTCTCCCATCTGAGCTACAGCCCCGCCAGCGGGTCCGGCAGGTGCCAGGCCACTGTATTTAGCGGCTGTTGAAGGCCCATGCAACCAACCGACTTTCGTCGTTGCAAAGTGCCGCCATCGGGCATACCCCAGCTTCGAAAATCAAACCGCAGGAGATGACAGATGGCACGTGCATGGGCACTCAAATCGCGTCCGCAAGGCATGCCGACGCTCGACAATTTCAGCATCATCGACCTGCCTGCCGCCCCACTGGGCGCGGGGGAAGTCCGTGTCGCCAATCGCTGGCTGTCGGTTGATCCTTACATGCGCGGGCGGATGAACGATGTGAAAAGCTATGTGCCGCCCTTCCAGATTGGCGAAGCCCTGCAGGGCGGTGCGGTTGGCGAAGTAACCGAAAGCAATGCCGATGGCATCGCGGTGGGGGACATGGTGCTGCATATGGCCGGCTGGCGCGATGAAGCCGTGTTGCCGGGCGCCGCGGTGCAAAAGCTGCCCGAACTGGGCGTGCCGCCCCAGGCCTTTCTCGGCCAGCTCGGCATGCCGGGCATGACTGCCTATTTCGGCTTGCTCGACGTTGCGAGCGCCAAGGAGGGCGATGTTGTGTTCGTATCGGCTGCCGCGGGCGCCGTCGGATCAACAGTCGTCCAGATTGCCAAGGCCAAAGGCATGACGGTGATCGGCACGGCCGGCGGCGCGGACAAGTGCGCCTGGGTCAAATCGCTTGGTGCCGACGAAGTGATTGATTACAAATCCGATGGTCCATTGCTCAAAAAACTGATTGCCGCTGCGCCGGGCGGCATCGACGTCTATTTTGACAATGTCGGGGGCGAGCATCTGGATGCGGCGATTGCCACCGCCAAGGAGCGCGCGCGCTTTGCGATCTGCGGGATGATCGACATGTATAATAGCGGCGCCCCGACCGAACTGCGTTTTGCCGCGCGGATCATTGGCATGCGGATCCGCATTCAGGGGTTCATCGTCAGCGATTTCATGGCGCGTGCGGCCGAATTCTATCGCGACATGGCGGCGTGGACGCAGGCCGGAAAGCTGCAACGCGAAGAAACCGTTATGGACGGGTTGGAAAGTACGCCGGACGCGTTTTTGGGCCTGTTTACCGGCGGCAACACGGGCAAAATGCTCGTCAAGATCTGACGGTCAATCCACGATCTGCGCGGTCGTCCAGGGTGCGCGCGAAAGCCAGCCAAGCCGCTGGTAAAGCGCACGCCCGGCGACGGTTGCATTGAGCAAGCCGCGCCTGACGCCCTGTCGGTTTGCCTCGGCACCCAGCACGGCCATGATCAATGTCCCCAGCCCGCGCCTGCGATATTCTTCGGCGACGATGATCCGGTCATGCAACGCCCAGCCGTCGATCGGGGTCATTCGGCCTCGCGCTGCTTCCTGGCCATGGGCATCGCAAAGGCGGGCAACAAAGACGTCGTCATCCCAATCGCCCGCCAGCCAAAGGCCATCCGGCACCGGGCCAGATGCGACGGGCAGAAAATCGGCCGTCATCGTCGTACCGGTCTGTTCGACATGCCATGCTGGGGGTAGCAGCGCGGCCATCTGAACCGGATCGATGGCGGCCTTCAGCAAAACCATCGGCTCGGTAATGGTCGCAGCAATCGCTGCGATGCCATCGGGCGGGCGCGCAAAAATATATCGCCGTGTTTCCGTCGGCTGCGCGGTTTCGATGCACAATGCTGAGCCCACGGCGTGAGGCGGCGCAGCCCGGCGCGTCCGCGCCCAGCCGCGCGCAAAGCTTTCAATCAGATCGGGCGGGGCAAGGTAATCGCTCAAAGGTGACCGCTCAATCGACCCTCAGATATTGCCCGAGAATGTATCGCACTGGTTGGGATCGCCGGTGTCGAGCCCGCGTTTCAGCCACTTCATCCGCTGGGCAGAACTGCCATGGGTGAAACTATCGGGGACAACACGGCCCTGTGCCTCGCGCTGCAGCGTATCGTCGCCGATTGCATTGGCCGCGGTTAGTCCTTCTTCGATATCCCCCGGTTCCAGCCGATCCTTGTTGGCGGCGCCCCAGACGCCGGCATAGCAATCTGCCTGCAGTTCCAGCCGGACCGACAGCGCATTGCCCTGCGCTGCGCTGGCCCGTTGCTGCTGGTTGCGGACCTGATCCGATGTGCCGAGCAGATTCTGGATATGATGACCAAATTCATGCGCGATCACATAATCCTGCGCAAAGTCGCCCTTTGCGCCAAATCGGCTCGCGAGTTCATCGAAAAAGCTGGTGTCGAGATAGATGCCCTGATCACTGGGGCAGTAAAATGGTCCCATGGCCGCTTGCGCCGCGCCGCAGCCAGAGCGGCCGTTACCACCGAAAAACACCAGTTTGGGCGCAACAAATTTCTCACCGGCCTGTTCGAAGATTCCCTTCCAGGTCCGATCCGCCGAACTGAACGCATTGCACGCAGCGCGACTACCGGCGTCGATTGTACAACTGGATTGCGTATCGGTACCCCCGGCTTGCTGCTGCCCGATCTGACCGCCTGGGGCGCCGACCAGCGGTCCGCTGCCACCCCCCCTCAACATCGGCAAGCCGCCGAACACGGCAAGCACGAGTAGCAGTACCGCTACGCCACCGCAGCCAAATCGGCTGAACACCAAGGGCAGCAGGCCAAGCAGCATGCCGCCCCCGCCACCGCCGCCAAAGCCAAGCCCACCACCCCCGCTGCCGCGCTGATCTTCTACATTGATGTTGGGATCGAAGTCATCGAGCCGCATCGCGGTGCTCCCATCGCATTTACCATGGTCTTGAATGCGCGGCTGGCCGACCGGTTGCAAGCGGAAGGTTCGTTGCCGTCCCAGTGCGGCGCAAACGCGGCAATGTCATCAAACCGTCGTTGATCGCGAGGCATCAAACGCGCATGGGCAACGCATGGCCGATGCCGATTCTCGCGCTGCAGCAACAAAATCCCCGCGTCCCGCGCGCCGAGCACGCGGTGTACCGCTTCCAGACCAGGTAGCGCTTGTCCTGCAGGGGGGTGGGGCGCTCGGCAGCTATCAGGCTGGCGTTATCGAAGGTCTGACCGAAAGCGACATCGAGATTGATTGGGTCGCGGGGATATCGATCGGCGCGATCAATGCGGCGATTGTGGCGGGCAATCCGCCTGAAACACGGATGCAACAGCTCGCTGCATTCTGGGACAAGGTCACCAGCGCGTTGCCGAGCTTTCCGATCTTTCCCAATGATCGGCTGAGGGAATTCCTGCACGAATGGTCGGCGGGCATGGTGCTCGCAACCGGTGTGCCGGGCTTCTTCACCCCCCGACCGGTTTCGCCACTGTTCGTTCAACCCGGCACGCCGGGAGCGATGAGCTATTATGATTCGTCACCGCTACAGGAGACGCTCGATGCGCTGATCGACTGGGACCGGGTCAACCATGGTCCGGTGCGGCTGTCGGTGGGCGCGGTCGATATTGAAAGCGGCAATTTCCGGTTCTTCGACACAAATGTCGACAAGATTGATGCGCGGCACATCATGGCGTCGGGTGCCTTGCCGCCGGGGCTGCCGCCGATCGAAATCGATGGCAAGCTGTGGTGGGATGGCGGGCTTGTCTCCAATACACCGCTCAGCCATGTCCTCGATCACCAGATGGCCGACATGCTGGTGTTCCAGGTGGACCTTTTCTCGTCAAAGGCTGAACCGCCGCGCACCATCATGGATGTGATGGCACGCGAAAAGGAAATCCGTTTTTCCAGCCGAACGCGCCAGGTTTCCGATCAGGTGATGAAACTGCGCAAGGAGCGTGAGGTGATCCGCCGGGTACTCAACAAGTTGCCCGACGATATGGCCAGCGATCCCGATGTGGCCATGCTGCGCGATCTGGCGGCAGAGCACGCAGTCAGTCTGGTGCAGCTCATTTACCGGGCCAATGCCTGGGAAGGCGGGTCACGTGACTTCGAATTTTCGGCGCGGACGATGCGCGAGCATTGGCATGCGGGCCGTGCGGCCGTCGATGAGACCTTTGCAAACGCCCAGGTGATGGCCGAAAACATCCTCGACGGAAAATCGGCAGCATTTGATTTGGTCCCAAAGACGCGCTGACGCGTTTGCTATCCGTTTCCAACACGCTTCCTAACTGAAACGCCCCTCTAGGAGTCCCCCATTATGTTCCTCAAAGGCAAAAGCGCGATCATTACCGGTTCAACCTCGGGCATTGGCCTTGAATATGCCAAGGCCTTTGCCGGTGAAGGGGCAAGCGTGATGATCAACGGCTTTGGCGATGCCGAGGCGATCGAAGCGGAGCGCGCCAATCTTGAAAAGCTGAGCGGCGCCAAAGCGCTTTATGACGCGGCCGACATGACCAAGCCCGACGCGATCGCGGCAATGGTTGCGCGCTGCCACGCCGAATTGGGTGGTCCAGACATCATCGTCAACAATGCCGGCATCCAGCATGTCGAGGCGATCGAGACCTTTCCGGCGGACAAGTTTGAAGCGATCATCAAGATCAACATGACCTCGGCATGGTATCTGATGCGCGCGGCTGTGCCGCACATGAAGGCGGCGAAATGGGGCCGGATCATTTCCACCGCGTCGGCGCACTCGCTGGTCGCCAGCCCCAACAAAACGGCCTATGTGATGGCCAAGCACGGCATTATCGGCCTGACCAAAACGGTTGCGCTGGAAGTGGCGACGTACGGCATCACGGTCAATGCGATCAGCCCGGGCTATGTCTGGACGCCTCTGGTCGAAAACCAGATTCCTGACACGATGAAATCGCGGGGCCTGACGCGCGAACAGGTAATCAACGACGTCTTGCTGGAAGCGCAGCCAACCAAGGAATTCGTGACGTCAGAACAAGTCGCAGCATTGGCCCTTTATCTGTGCCGCGACGACGCGAAATCGATAACGGGAACAAACCTGTCGATCGATGGCGGCTGGACGGCTGCCTAGTTGGTCGCTGGGCGCTTCACATTACCCGCCGGGCATGATTAGCTATGGATTGGCATCCCAGATGAAGGGCTGACGGTTGATGAAGTTCAGTTTGCGTATCGTGCCCGTCGGACTCGCGGCGCTTTTGGTCATCGGGCTGGTCGGTTGCGCGCAGGGACGGCAGCGCCCGGCACCGGGCCGGGATGCGGCGAACGCCGACTGGCGGCAAATGGCGACGGCCGAGGACCGAGACCGGCTCCGTCAGTGGCGCAAATCGTGGCAGGCCGGCATCGAAGCGGCGCGCAAATCGGGCCATGGCCGCGACATTGATGCCGAAGGTGCCTTGCTTGATCCCGATCGCGCGATTGATGGCGCCGTGCCACCAACGGGTAGTTACCGGTGTCGTGTCTTCAAACTGGGGGCCGACGGGACGGCGATGCGCGATTTTACGGCGTATCCCGCGGTCAATTGCCGGATCGCGACCAACGGCGCGATATCAAGCTTTTACAAGATCGACGGCGCGCAGCGACCATCGGGGATGATCTTTCACGACAGCAGCAGCCGGGCGGTCTTTCTGGGTACCATGATGCTCGGCGACGAGACCCGCACGGTCGATTATGGGCGGGATCCGAAACGCAACATGGTTGGTTTTGTCGAACGGGTTGATTTGAACCGCTGGCGGCTGGTGATTCCAAGTCCCCCGTTCGAATCGATGGTGGACGTCATTGAGCTGGTCCCGGCATCCCAGCCGGAGCGCTAGATACCCGCAAGGAGCCGCAGCCCGATACCCGCCAGCGCCGCACCCAGCAGCGTTACGAAGGGTCCGGTACCAAAGCGAAATGTGGCAATCATCGCTGCTGCGGACAGCGCCACCGCCGACAGGTTGGCACTGCCCGGTACCGGCAGATCGATGCGAACCGGGCCAAGCGCGGTCGCTGTCGTTTCGGCAAACAGTGTATGGATGGCAAACCAAATCGCCAGATTCAGGATCACCCCGACAACCGCGGCGGTGATGCCGGACAGAGCGGCGGCCAGCAATTTGTTGTCGCGTAACCGCTCAACAAATGGCGCGCCGGCAAAAATCCAGACAAAACACGGGGCAAACGTTACCCAAGTCGCCAACAATCCGCCAAGCGTACCGGCCAGCAAGGGAGACAGCGACCCGGGGTCGCGATAGGCGCCCATGAAACCGACGAATTGAAGCACCATGATAAGCGGGCCGGGCGTGGTTTCCGCCATCCCAAGCCCGTCCAGCATCTCCCCAGGCTTCAACCAGTGATAATGCTCCACGGCTGCCTGGGCGACATACCCCAGCACAGCATAGGCGCCGCCGAAAGTAACAAGGGCCGCCCCGGCAAAAAAGGTCGCGATCCGGCTGAAGACATGATCGGGCCCCAACAGGGCGATCAACATGACGATCGGTGTAACCCACAACAGCATGCCGGCGACGGCCGCGACCATGGGCCCGCGCAATGATCGGGCATGGGCGGGCATTGCTGCCCCCAGAACCGTCAGCCGATCATCAATCCCGCCGCTCGCGCTGCCGTGGCCGGTATGGGTGCCCTGCCACCATCCCGCCCAACCGGCCAAGCCGCCGACAAGGCCTGCCGACAAGACCACCAACGGAAAGGGGAGGTGCAGCAGGCCAATCGCCCCAAAGGCGGAAACAGCGATGGTGAAGGCCAGGGGGCCTTTGAGCGTGCGTCGCCCGATCCGAACCACCGCGCCGAGGACAATCGCGAGCACCGCCGCTTTCAGGCCAAAAAACAGCCCGTCCACCAACGGCATGTTGCCGAAGATGGCGTAAACCCAGCTCAGCGCCATGATCGCCGCCATGCCGGGCAGAATGAACAGTCCGCCCGCAATCAGCCCGCCGCGCGTTCGGTGCATCAACCAGCCGATATAGGTCGCCAGTTGCTGTGCCTCGGGTCCCGGCAGGACCATGCAATAATTGAGCGCATGCAGGAATCGCTGCTCCCCAATCCATCGCTGTTCATCGACAAGGATGCGGTGCATGACCGCGATCTGCCCGGCCGGACCGCCGAAAGACAATGCCGCGATCCTCAGCCAGATCAATGTGGCCTGCGCAAGTGAAGGCGGCGGGGGCGGACGATCACCCTGAAGCATCTACGAGACTCCGATCCAGACAGTTATATCCTACTCTATTAGTGGGATATGTCCAGCGCGCGCGCGGTGCCTCCGATCAGACCGGCATGGGTTCAATTCTGGCGTCGGCGGCTTTTTCCGGCCGAATATAGATATAGGATAGCATGGGCAGGGCGGCGCGGAGCTGGTCTTCCAAAGCCTCGATCATCGCTTCGCCGTCGCCCATCGTCACCTTGTCATGGAAGTCGGCGCTGATGGCGACGAAGACTTTGTCCGGCGCCGTGTGCAACGTCCGGACATGGTTGACGGAAGCAATCGCAGGATGGCGCGCCACGATGGCATGGACCTGGCGGATTACGTCGGGCTCGGCGCGTTCACCAATCAACAGCGCTTTTGATTCGCGCGCCAGGATGATCGCCACAACGCCCAGGATCAGCCCGATCGCGATCGACGCGATGCCATCGATCCGCGGATCGCCGAGCCATTGGCTCAGCATCACACCTGCCGCCGCCACCATCAGGCCGGCAAGCGCGGCGCCGTCTTCGAACAGGACAATGAAGCCTGCTGAGTCTTTTGAATCGATCACGGCGCGCCACCAGCCGGCATCGCCCTTTGATTTCTGAAACGCGCGCAACGCGACAAGGCATGACGTGCCTTCGAGCAGAAACGACACGCCAAGCACGATATAATTGATGAGCGGATTCTCAATCGGTTCGGGCGCGAGAAAATGAACCACGCCTTCATACACCGAGACGCCAGCGCCGAGCCCGAAGATCAAAATCGCCACG
>JAIELC010000051.1 GCA_019753375.1 Sphingomonas sp. | reverse complement strand
TGACCCCTGACTGGCGCGGCGGCGTCTGTACCAGAATATTAGCGGGCGGCACGATTGCGGTGGGCGACACGATCGAGATTGAGCAGTTTGTGGAGACGGTGACGTGAAGGCATTTTCGACCCTGGATGACATGGGCGATGTCACTGGCAAGCGGGTGCTGGTGCGCGAGGACCTGAATGTCCCGATGGCCGACGGCCTCGTCAGTGACGATACCCGGCTGCGCGCGACCATGGCGACCGTTACCGAATTGGCGGATCGTGGCGCCATCGTCCTTGTCCTTGCGCATTTTGGCCGACCCAGGGAACCGTCTGCGGAATTTTCGCTGGCGCAGATCGTTAAGCCCTACGCCGCCGTGCTGGGTCGCCCGGTCCATTTCGTCGATTGGGAAGACGACACAGCGGGCGTCGCTGCGTTGAAGCCCGGCGACATCGCCGTGCTTGAAAATACCCGCTTCTTTGGCGGGGAGGAAAAGAACGATCCCGCTGTGGTTCAAAGGTTTGCGGCGCTGGGCGATCTGTACGTCAACGACGCCTTTTCGGCCGCGCACCGGGCGCATGTCTCTACCGAAGGGTTGGCGCGCGCCTTGCCTGCCTTTGCCGGCCGCGCGATGGAAGTCGAACTCGATGCGCTGGAAAAGGCCCTGGGCAATCCCGATCATCCGGTTGCCGCCGTGGTTGGCGGGGCAAAAGTATCCACCAAGCTCGATGTGCTGACCCATCTTGTGACGAAGGTTGATCATCTGATCATCGGCGGCGGGATGGCCAATACCTTTCTCGCCGCGCGGGGCATCGATGTCGGCAAATCGCTGTGCGAACATGACCTGACCGACACCGCAGAAGCTATTTTTGACGCCGCTGAAAAGGCCGGATGCACCATCCATCTGCCCTATGACGTGGTGGTCGCCAAGGAATTCGCGGCCAACCCGCCATCGCTGCGCACCTGTAACGTGCATGAAGTCGCGGCCGACGAAATGATTCTCGACGTGGGGCCGGCGGCGACCGAAGCCCTTGCCGATGTGCTCAAGACGTGCCGCACCCTGGTCTGGAATGGGCCGATGGGGGCGTTTGAAACCCCGCCTTTCGATGCCGCCACAGTGGCGCTGGCCCGAACCGCGGCGGCGTTGACCAAAGAAGGATCGCTGGTGTCGGTGGCAGGCGGCGGAGATACAGTGGCGGCGCTGAACCAGGCCGGGGTTGCCGGCGATTTCACCTTTGTTTCGACCGCCGGCGGCGCATTTCTGGAATGGATGGAAGGGAAGGAATTGCCCGGTGTCGCCGCGCTGTTGGCGCGTTAATTGGCCGCGGTTTGCGCCGAGGCGGGCGGCGCTTCTTTCAACAACGGCATAATGACTGTGTTCAGGTCATCATTGTCGAACGCGCCCGCCTTTGCGTACCGCACGCGACCACTGCGATCGATGACAAAATTGGTGGGGACCCCGACCAAAACCCCATAGGGACCCTTGATGCGCTTGGCCGCGCCCATATGCATCACCGAGAACAGTTTTTTGAGCTGGAAAATCGGCACCGAATCCTCGGTCGTAATGGTGTATATTTTCAGCCCATCGCTGGCGTGCTGCTGGTAGAACGCGTCGAGGGTCGGCAGCTCGGTCCGGCAGGGGACACACCAGGTCGCCCAGAAATTGAGCACCACCACATTGCCGCGCAGCTGTTCAAGGCTGATCTTGCTGCCGTCGATCAAGGTAAGTTCAAAATTGGGTGCCGGCTCGCCAACCTTTACGGTTGCCGCGACCGCCTGCGTTGACAGTATGCACGCCGTCAGCAGCAAAACCAACCCGCGCACACCATGGCCTATCATCACCTGCCCTCCGAAAGCGTGTAGATGTGCATGCCCGAATGCCGACGGTCAAGCTGCTGGAACGACACGGGTTGACTGTCTGGCACCGGGTCATGCGACGCGGTGCGCGGCCTTGCCCCTGGGGCATCGGGCGCGACCGGCAAAGGGCAGGGCAGATCACCGACAACGGCCGATGCCGATCAATTGTGCCAAAATGTGCATACGAATGCGCTTGTCCCATCCGGTTGCGCTGCTATCGGCATGGCGCATCGCACCATCCAAGCCAGGGAACTGCCATGAACAGCACCGACATGAAGGCGAAGATCGCTGCCGGCCGGGGATTCATTGCCGCGCTTGACCAAAGCGGCGGTTCAACCCCCAAGGCGTTAAGGGGCTATGGCATCGACGAAGGCGGCTGGACATCGGACGAGGAGATGTTCGCGCTGATCCATCAGATGCGCAGCCGCATCATCACCGCGCCGTCGTTTTCGGGAGACAAGGTGCTGGGTGCTATCCTGTTTGAACGCACAATGGATGGATTGGTGGACGGTCAGTCGACGCCCGGTGCGCTGATCAGGCGCGGCGTCGTGCCATTCATCAAGATCGACAAGGGCCTGGAAGACGAAGTGCATGGCGTTCAGTTGATGAAACCGATGCCGGACCTCGATCCGTTGCTTGCCCGATCGCGCGCGCTGGGGGTTTTCGGCACCAAGGAACGATCGGTCGTCAATCTTGCCAATCGCACGGGCATTGCCGCGGTGGTTGACCAGCAATTTGCGGTTGGCCAACAGGTTCTTTCACACGGCATGATGCCGATCATCGAGCCGGAAGTGAACATCAAAAGCCCGGAACGCGCGGCGGCCGACGCCATCCTGCGCGACGAAATCTTGAAGGCTTTGGCGGCGATGACCGGCAGCGATCAGGTCATGCTGAAACTGTCGATTCCGGCCGAACCCGGACTGTTTGATGCGCTGGTCGATCATCCCAGAGTCTTGCGCGTCGTCGCCCTGTCGGGCGGTTATGCAAGACCCCAGGCGTGCGTCGAGCTCGCGAAAAATCGCGGCATCATCGCCAGTTTCAGCCGTGCGCTGCTGGAGGACCTGCGCCATCAGATGACCGATGCAGAATTCGATGCCGCGTTAGGCACAGCGATTGACGCCATCTATGCGGCGTCGGTTGACAAGGTGGCCGTCGCGGGCTGACGCAGGGCAATGGTCGACCGGCTTCAGCCCCTGGATCCCGCCTGGCTGGCTGTTGATCGTTATGTCGCTGACCGGTTGTTGGGTGACGATCCGGCGCTCCCAGCCGCACTCGCTGCGAATGCCGCTGCCGGATTACCCGATATCGACGTTGCGCCGGTGCAGGGCAAGTTGTTGCACTTGCTGGCGCGCATGGTCGGCGCGCGGCGGATTTTGGAAATCGGCACGCTGGGCGGTTATTCGACGATCTGGCTGGCAAACGCGCTGCCCCACGATGGGTTGTTGATCACACTCGAGCTTGAGGCGCTTCACGCCGATATCGCGCGTTCGAACATCAACCGAGCTGGATTGGGGCAAAGGGTGGATGTGCGGGTGGGGCCCGCGCTCGAGACGCTGGCCGTAATGCAGGCAAAGGGCGAGGCGCCGTTTGATTTCGTCTTCATCGATGCGGACAAGCCGAGCAATGTCGCCTATCTGAACGCGGCTTTGGCGCTTGCAAGGCCCGGTACGGCGATTGTCGTCGATAATGTCGTTCGCGAAGGATTGATCCTCGATCCTGACAACCAGGACCCCCGCGTTCAGGGGACGCGCGCCTTGTTCGACGCGGTATCCGCCGAACCGCGACTGTCGGCAACAGCGATCCAGACGGTGGGATCAAAGAAATGGGATGGTTTCCTGCTGGCGCTGGTCGATGTTGATGGGGCGGCCTGACCCGATCGGTCAGATGCTGCCGACAAAGGTAAAATCGAACCGGTAATCGCGGGGCTTTAGCGGCGTGTTGGTGTAGTTTGGCGGATTGACCGAGACGAGGGTGATCATCCCGCTGGCCACCGCTTGGGGTTCACCCAGCGTCAAATCCATCAGGCGGTGCCAGTTGCGGCCTCGCACATCGACGCGCAACACCAAACGGCCTGCCCAGACGCAGCGCGCGTTGGCGGGGCACCGGCTGTCCTCTATCAGTTTGACAGGGCGCAGTTTCGGGCCACCGAGATCGGTGGTCTGGCCGATTTTCACCGGGTGACTGGCCCCGGTGACACCGGTCGTTGCACAGCCGGTAAGGGCCACCGTAATGGCGGCGAGCAGGATTGGTTTGATCATGCACTTGGTTTGCCACGACGTTGATGAGCGCCAGTTGAACGATTGTTGCAATCACCCGCTTTCGCGCATCGTCGGGACGCGATAGGGCACGGCGATGGATATGGAAGACCCGCTTGGCCCGCTCGACCCCGATTTTGCGGCGCAATTCAGCCGTGATGATCGTCGCCCGGCGTGCCAGCTCTACTTGATTTCGCCAGCCGATGTGTCGGGCGGCTTTGCCGATCGTTTGGCACGCGCGCTGGACGCTGGGCCGGTTGCTGCATTCCAGTTCCGGATCAAGGACGTCGATCAGCATGCCGCCGCCGCCTTGGCCGAACCGCTGCAGCGCATCTGCGCCGACCGAGACGTTGCCTTTATTGTGAATGACAGCATTGCCCTTGCCAAGCGATTGGGCGCCGACGGGGTTCATCTGGGACAGGACGACGGCGACCCGCGCGACGCGCGCCGTGTTCTTGGCCCCACCGCTCAGATCGGCGTCACCTGCCATGATAGTCGCCATCTGGCGATGGAAGCGGGCGAGGGCGGGGCCGATTATGTTGCCTTCGGCGCCTTTTATCCGACCGCCACCAAGACGGTTAGCCACCATGCCCAACCGGTGCTGCTCAGCTGGTGGTCGACCATGTTCGAGCTGCCTTGCGTTGCCATTGGCGGGATCACGCCCGCTAATGCCGCCCCGCTGGTCCGCGCCGGCGCGGATTTCCTGGCCGTGTCGGGCGTGGTCTGGAATGGCGATGAAGCCGCGGCGATTGTGGCGCTGAATGCGGCGATGGCGGATGCGCTGACCGGCAGCTGAATTGGTGGGTGCCGCTGGGGAGCTTGCCCGAAGCGCCGCGCCTCGCTAAAGGCCGCGCCTTCGCTCTTTTACAACTTGCAAGGCTTCCCATGAAGATCAGCGGCGTGGACATTCGTCCCGGCAACATCATCGAATATGAAGGTGGTATCTGGCGTGCGGTGAAAATCCAGCACACCCAGCCCGGCAAGGGCGGCGCGTACATGCAGGTTGAAATGAAAAACCTGATCGACGGCCGCAAGACCAATGTCCGCTTTCGGTCGGCCGAAACGGTTGAACGCGTGCGGCTGGACACCAAAGATTTCCAGTTTCTGTTCAAGGACGGCGAAGCGCTGACCTTTATGGACAAGGACAATTACGAACAGATCACGCTGGATGCGGGCATCCTGGGCGATGCCGCGGCCTTCCTGCAGGACGGCATGGACGTGGTGATGGAGCTTTACGATGAACGCCCGATCAGCGTGCAGCTGCCCGATACGATCGAAGCGATGATTGTGGAGGCTGATGCCGTCGTGAAGGGGCAGACCGCCTCATCGAGCTATAAGCCTGCGATCCTTGAAAACGGCGTCCGCGTGATGGTGCCGCCGCATATCGGGGCGGGCACGCGCATCGTGGTCGATGTATACGAACAAACCTATGTGAAGCGCGCCGATTGATTTTGGCCAATGCCCCTCCCGGCACGGGAGGGGGGAGTTTTTTGATCGATGCCTTCCCATTCCGGCCTTCTCACCATCATGGACCGCGCCGCGCGCAAAGCGGCACCACGGTTGCGGCGCGACTTCAACGAAGTCCAGCAGTTGCAGGTCAGCCGCAAGGGGCCGGCTGATTTTGTCTCGATGGCCGACAAGCGCGCCGAAGACACGATCTTTGAGGAATTACGCAAGGCGCGCCCCGATTGGGGCATGTTGCTGGAGGAAGGCGGCGAGATTGCCGGCGATCCTACCAAGCCGCGCTTCATTGTCGATCCGCTGGATGGGACGTCCAACTTTCTCCACGGTATCCCGCATTTCGCCATTTCGATCGCGGTTGAAGAGCCGCTGGCAAATGGCAAGCGTGAGATTACGACGGGCCTGATCTATCAACCGCTGACCGACGAAAGTTTCTGGGCGGAACGCGGGCGCGGCGCTTGGTTGCAGGATCAGCGCCTGCGCGTGTCGGCGCGCCGTGACTTGTCGGATGCGCTGATCGCCACCGGCATTCCGTTTCTGGGCCATGGCGATTTCGCGCAGTGGAGCCGGATTTTCGGGGCGGTGGCGCCCGAAGTCGCGGGCATTCGCCGCTTTGGATCGGCGGCGCTCGATCTGGCCTGGGTTGCCGCCGGTCGGTACGACGGCTTCTGGGAATCGAACCTGCAGCCCTGGGACGTCGCGGCAGGGATGCTGCTGGTCCGCGAAGCGGGCGGATATGTCACCGATTTCCGGGGTGGCGACAAAATGATGGACCGCAACGAATTTCTGGCGGCCAACGACACGCTTCATTCAAAGCTGCACAAGCTGGTGGCGGGCGCGCTCAGGTGATTGCTGGACTGGCGTTGCTGATGGCCGCGCCGGCAATTGATCAATCCCCGCCGCGCACCATTTTCTCGGTCCCTGCCGATCACCATCTGATCGAAGGCATTGCGACCGACGGCAAGACGATTTGGGTCTCAAGCGTGCTCGACCGCCAGGTGATTGGATGGCGCAAGGGCAAGCTGCTCGTTCTGCCGGTGCCGGATCAGGCCGGCGCCCCGTTTGCCATCGCCTATGACGCGCGCCGAGGGTGGCTGTGGATCGCTACCAATTGCCTGAACGATCCGAAAACGCTCAACTGCGGGTCGCCATCGTTGATCGCCGTTGATCGCAAGGGACGGTTGCAGCGGCAGCTTAAACCAGAGGCCGATTTTCATCCCGGCGATGTCTCGGTCGATGGTGATCGGGTCTTCGTCAGCGATACCGCCAACGGCGCGGTGTACCGGTGCGACCGCGCCTGCCGCTCGCTTGATCCATTGATCCGGCCAACGGGCAGGGCCAGCGCCCAGGGCAGCGCTATCTATGCCGCCGGTCGCAAATTGCTTTTGGCCGATTACAGCCGGGGGATCGTCAGCATCGATCTGGCGACCAAGGCTGAAACGCTGGTGATGACGCCAGAGGGCAAGCGGTTGCGCGGGATTGATGGGCTGATCCGCGTCGGCGATCGCTTCATCGGTGTTGCCAATGCCACAACCCCGGGCGCGTTGGTCAGCTTTCGCGTGACGGCGGCAGGCAATCTGGCTAATGTGGCGCCATTCCCAACCGGGGATGCGATTGTTGACCCCACCCAGATCACGGTGCGCGGCAACGAACTGCTGGCGATCGGTGATTCCCAATGGGCCCGCTATTCCCCTGGCGGCAGCGGCGCGGCTGGTCAGCAGCCGACGCCGATAGTCGCGATCCCGATTGCCCCGGCAACGACGCCCGCTGACAAGACCAATTAGGGGGCGTTTTAACGGCGCGCGCCCTTGCCCCGTCGGCATCGCCGTCCTAAAGCGCCGGTCAACGATTCCGCATCTGCGAGAAGCCCTTTGATCGACCTGTTGCAATATTTGCCGATACTGCTGTTTCTGGGCGTTGCCCTGGCACTTTCCTGCGCCTTCGTCTTCCTGCCAATGCTTGTTTCCCGGCTGACCGGCGCACATAAGCCGACACCGGAAAAGCTGACCGAATATGAATGCGGCTTTCCTGCGTTTGAGGATAGCCGCAGCCAGTTTGACGTGCGCTTTTATCTCGTTGCCATCCTGTTCATCATCTTCGATCTTGAAGCCGCATTCCTCTACCCTTGGGCGGTTTCGGTATTTCATCTGGGCTGGGCGGCCTGGTTGGCAATGATGATCTTCATCGCCGAGCTTGCGCTGGGCCTCGCCTATGCGTGGAAAAAGGGAGCGCTCGATTGGGAGTAGAACTCACCAAGCAAGGCGCGCCGGGTGCGTCAGCCGATGCTACGCTGCCCGATGTCGCGTTTCTCAACGACATTAATGCCGAAATTGCCGATAAGGGCTTTCTTGTCACATCGACCGAAGAGCTGTTCCAATGGGCGCGTACCGGCAGCCTGTGGTGGATGACCTTTGGCCTGGCGTGCTGCGCGGTGGAGATGATCCACGTCAACATGCCGCGTTATGATCTGGAAAGGTTTGGCGTTGCCCCGCGCGCCAGCCCGCGCCAGTCCGACGTGATGATCGTGGCGGGTACGTTGTGCAACAAAATGGCCCCGGCGCTCCGCAAGGTGTACGACCAGATGTCGGAGCCCAAATACGTCATCTCGATGGGCAGCTGCGCCAATGGCGGCGGCTATTATCATTACAGCTATTCGGTGGTGCGCGGCTGTGACCGGATCGTCCCGGTCGATATCTATGTGCCCGGCTGTCCGCCAACCGCAGAGGCGTTGCTGTACGGCATCATGCAGCTGCAACGAAAAATCCGCCGAGTCGGCACGATCGAACGGTAGAGACAGCGACCATGGCCTCCCCAGCTCCCCGCTATATCCCGAATGACGGCGTGATCGACACAGCGCAGGCCGCGCTGGGCGACATGATTGTCGATACGCTGGACCATGTCGGCGAACTCACCCTGACCATCGCGCGCGAGCGACTGGTCGAAGCGATGACCTTGCTGCGCGACACGCCCGGCCTTGACTATCAGCAGCTGATGGAAATTGCTGGCGTCGATTATCCCGAACGCGCCGATCGCTTTGATGTTTGCTATCATTTGCTCAGCCTGACGCGGAACCACCGGTTGCGCGTGCGCGTGATGACGGATGACGTAAAGCCGGTGCCATCGGTTACCGACATCTGGCCGGTTGCGGGTTGGCTGGAGCGCGAAGTGTACGACATGTACGGCGTGCTGTTTGACGGTAACCCGGATCTGCGCCGGATTTTGACCGATTATGGCTTTCGCGGCCACCCGCAGCGCAAGGATTTCCCGCTGACCGGCTATGTCGAGCTGCGCTATTCGGAAGCCGCCAAGCGGGTGGTGTACGAACCCGTCAAGCTCGCGCAGGATTTCCGCACCTTTGATTTCACCTCGCCGTGGGAAGGCGCCGATTACGTGCTGCCTGGCGACGAAAAGGCGGAGGCAAAGTAATGGCCCCCGACATCATCAATCTTGATGCCAAGCTGGCCGCCTTTGCCGATCACTGGAACCCGCGCATCGTGGGCGGTTATAACGGCAACGAACTGCGCCTTGCCAAGATACAGGGCGATTTCACCTGGCACGCCCATGCCGACACCGATGAGCTTTTTCTGGTCGTGAAAGGGGAAATGGGCATCGAATTCCGCGATGGCCTGCGCACCCTGAAAGCGGGCGACATGATCGTCGTGCCGCGCGGGACCGAGCACCGGCCCTTTGCGGCCGATGAAGCGCATATCCTGATGATCGATCGCGAAGGCGAACCCAATACCGGCCTGAACCCGTCGGATATGACCCGCGCCACGCTGGAGACGCTGTGATGGCCGAGTATCTCGACGAAATCGAAGGCAAAACCGACGCGACTGATCCCGAAGTCGGCGATGTCACTATCCAGAACTACACGATCAATTTCGGCCCCCAGCACCCCGCCGCGCACGGCGTGTTGCGCCTTGTTATGGAGCTGGACGGCGAGGTTGTTGAGCGCGTTGATCCGCATATCGGCTTGCTCCACCGCGGCACCGAAAAGCTGATCGAGTACAAGACCTATTTGCAGGCGCTGCCCTATTTCGACCGGCTCGATTATTGCTCGCCGCTCGGCATGGAGCATAGCTATGTCCTCGCGGTAGAGAAGCTGCTCGACCTCGACGTGCCGCTGCGCGCCCAATATCTGCGCGTCCTGTTTGCGGAATTGACGCGCATTTCCAATCATATGCTGAACCTTGGCAGCCACGTGATGGACGTTGGCGCGATGACGCCCAATTTGTGGCTGTTCGAAATCCGCGAAGATTGCCTGAACTTCTTTGAACGCGTTTCGGGCGCGCGGATGCATTCGGCCTGGTTCCGCCCCGGCGGCGTGCATCAGGATGCCCCGCTGAAGCTGCTCACCGACATCGCCGATTGGCTCGACACACGACTGCCGCGTTTGTTCGAAGATGCGATCAGCCTGGTTGCTGACAACCGGATCTTCAAACAGCGCAATGTCGATATCGCCATTGTCAGCCGCGAAGACGCGGTGAAATGGGGTTTTTCGGGCCCGATGCTGCGCGGATCGGGCATCCCCTGGGATTTGCGCAAGTCGCAGCCCTATGACGTGTATGACCGGATGGAATTTGACGTGCCCGTCGGCACGCGCGGCGATTGCTATGACCGCTTCATGGTCCGCGTCGAGGAAGTCCGCCAGTCGGCGCGCATCATGAAGCAGTGCCTGAGCGACATGCCCGAAGGGCCGATCGCCAGCCTCGACCGCAAGGTGGTGCCGCCCAAGCGGGCCGAAATGAAGCGGTCGATGGAAGCGCTGATCCACCACTTCAAACTCTATACCGAGGGTTTCCATGTCCCCGCGGGCGAGGTTTACGTCGCGACTGAAAGCCCCAAGGGCGAATTCGGCGTTTATCTGGTCAGCGACGGCACCAACAAACCCTATCGCTGCAAAATCCGCCCAACCGCGTTTTCGCACCTGCAGGCGATGGACTTCATGGCCAAGGGGCACATGCTGCCCGATGTGACCGCGATCCTCGGCGCAATGGACATCGTGTTCGGGGAGTGCGACCGGTGATCGTCGACGACCAGCCCGTCCTTGCGAGGGCCGCAGGCCCGCGGCAATCCAGCGTGTCGCGTACGGCGTTGGATTGCGTCGCTTCGCTCGCAATGACGAGAACCGGCGCGATGGACATCGTGTTCGGGGAGTGCGACTGGTGAGGAGTGTTTGGAGCTTTTTTGATCGGCTCGAGCGCGCGCTTGCTAAGTTCATTGGACCGAATTGGGATCGGTCTCGAATGCATATTCTGGGGATCGCTTACGTCGCGGTATCGTTCGCTCCGGTCGCTTTGTTGTGGCTGTTTGCGTCGGTCGCGGGTTTCAATGCGGACGGCGACTGGATGGAGCGCTACGGCGCGTACATCTGGATTTCGATAGTTTTCGGATTTCCTGTGGTTTGGTTTGTCAAACTTTGCGCGGATCAAGTCGCGCCTTCTGGCAAGGCATCCAGCCCTGCGCTAAAAGATGACCGCGAGCACGCTAATGGCTGACACCCTCCACATCCCTGACGAAGCTGAAACCCGCGCGCGCTGGGGTTCCTTCACCTGGACGCCTGAAAACGCCGCCAAGGCGAAGGAAATTCTGTCGCGCTACCCCAAGGGGCGCGAACAATCGGCGTCGTTGCCGTTTCTCGATCTCGCGCAGCGGCAGGTGGGGGCGGAAACGCAGACGCAGGGGTGGTTGCCCGTGCCGGTGATCGAATTTGTCGCGCGTGAGCTGGGTGTTGCTTATATGCGCATCTACGAAGTCGCGACCTTTTACACGATGTTCAACATGGCGCCGGTCGGCCGCTATCATGTGCAGGTCTGCGGCACGACGCCGTGCATGCTTGCTGGCGCCGACAATGTCTTTGCCGCGTGCAAGGCAAAGGGGCTGGCCAAGGGCAAGACGACGCCCGATGGTCTGTTCACGCTGACCGAAGTCGAATGTCTGGGCACGTGCGCCAATGCGCCGATGGTCCAGATCAACGACGACAATTACGAAGACCTGGATTATGATCGCACCGCCGTGATCCTCGACGCGCTGGCGCGCGGCGAAACCCCGGCGCCGGGATCGACCATCGGCCGACGCGCAAGCTGCCCCGAAGGCGGGCCGACATCGCTAACCGAAATGGTCAGCAAGAACCACGATTACAGGAAGGAATGGGCATGAGCATCATCATCGGCATCCTTGTGGCACTGCTCTTCATCTTCGTACTGGTCGCGCTGGTCAAAGTGGCGTTTAGCCTGCTCGTTCTGGGCGCCGCGGTGGTCGTGGCGGTCGTCGCGTATCGGTTTGCGCAGCGGTTGGTCGGGAAGGCCTGATCTTGCTTGCTGATAAAGACCGTATCTTTACGAACGTCTACGGGTTCCAGCCCTGGAACCTGAAGGCGGCGCTGAAGCGTGGCGACTGGGACAAGACCAAGCAGCTGATGCTGATGGGCCAGGACGCGATCATCGACGTGATCAAGGCGTCGGGCCTGCGCGGGCGGGGCGGGGCAGGGTTCCCTACCGGCACCAAATGGTCGTTCATGCCCAAGGAGCCGCGACCCGACCGGCCCAATTTTCTCGTCATCAACGCCGATGAAAGCGAACCGGGGAGTTGCAAGGACCGCGAGATCCTGCGCCACGATCCGCACAAGCTGATCGAAGGCGCGCTGATCGCGGGCTATGCGATGCGCGCGCGCGCTGCCTATATCTATATTCGCGGCGAATATATCCGTGAGGCGGAAGTGCTCTTCGCCGCGGTTGCCGAGGCCTATGACAAGGGATTGATCGGCAAGAATGCCTGCGGATCGGGCTATGATTTCGACGTGTTCGTCCACCGCGGCGCCGGCGCCTATATCTGCGGCGAAGAAACCGCGATGCTCGAAAGCCTCGAAGGCAAAAAGGGCCAGCCGCGGCTGAAGCCACCCTTTCCGGCGGGGGCGGGGCTGTATGGCTGCCCGACCACTGTCAATAATGTTGAAAGCATCGCCGTCGCGCCGACGATCCTGCGGCGCGGCGCCGAATGGTTTTCCAGCTTTGGCAATGAGAATAACCGCGGCACCAAGCTGTTCCAGATCAGCGGCCATGTAAACAAGCCCTGCGTGGTCGAGGAAGCCATGAGCATCCCGTTCCGCGAGTTGATCGAAAAGCATTGCGGCGGCATTCGCGGCGGGTGGGATAATCTGCTCGCGGTCATCCCCGGGGGCTCCTCGGTGCCGCTGGTGCCGGCGGCGCAGATCATGGATGCGCCGATGGATTTCGACGGGCTGAAGGCGCTGGGATCAGGCCTCGGCACCGCCGCCGTCATCGTCATGGACAAATCAACCGACATCGTCCGCGCGATCAGCCGGTTGTCCTATTTCTACAAGCACGAAAGCTGCGGCCAGTGCACGCCGTGCCGCGAAGGTACCGGCTGGATGTGGCGCGTGATGGAGCGCCTGCGCACCGGCGACGCCGACGTCAGCGAGATCGATACGCTGTACCAGGTGACCAAGCAGGTCGAAGGCCACACCATCTGCGCACTGGGCGACGCGGCCGCCTGGCCGATCCAGGGCCTGATCCGGCATTTCAGGCCCGAGATCGAGCGGCGGATTGCCGATAAGCGCGGCGGTGGGGCGGAGATTCTGGCGGAGGCGGCCGAGTGATGAACACCCTATTCTTGGTCGCCGCCTTATTCGCAGCGATGCTGCCGGGCGCTGACACCGCCAAGTTGCTGTCGCAGGTCGATGCGACGCGGCTGATCGCTGGGTGTGTCCTGAAACGCGATCGCGCCATTGCGATTGAAGTCGCCGCGAACGACCCGACCGCTCCGGCCTTTGCCAAGGCGGCAAAGCGAATTGAACCGGCGCTTGTGGCTTGTCTAAAGGCCGACAGGCGGTCGCTGATGATCCGGGTCAACGATTTGCGCGGAACGTTGGCCGAAAATCTGCTGAAGGAAGCTGATGGCGCGGCAATGGCGCGGGCGCGCCAATTGCCCGTCGAGCCACCGCGCCGGATCAGCCTGGGCAAGAGCCAGTTCGCGAATGATGCGGCCTTGTTCAGCTGCGTCGTCGGTGCCGATCCGCAACAGGCCGCTTCCCTGGTTGAAGCAATCCCCGAAAGTGTTGAAGAGGGCGCCGCTTTTCGTGCCTTGGTGCCCGCGTTGCAGAGCTGCGTCCCGGAAGGCGCCGAGATGCATCTTATGCCGTTTCAGATTCGGCTGCTTGTGGCAGCGTCCCTTTATGGCCGGCTCGCCGCGTTTCCCGGAGCCTGATGATATGCCCAAACTCAAAGTAGATGGCGTCGAAGTTGAGGTTCCCGCGGGTGCCACGGTGCTTCAGGCATGCGAGGCGGCGGGGAAGGAGATTCCGCGTTTCTGCTACCACGAACGCCTTAGCATTGCGGGCAATTGCCGGATGTGTCTGGTCGAGGTGAAGCCCGGACCACCCAAGCCGCAGGCGTCTTGCGCCTTGCCGGCGGCGGAAAACCAGGAGATTTTCACCAACTCGCCGATGGTCAGGAATGCCCGCGAAGGGGTGATGGAATTTCTCCTCATCAACCACCCGCTCGATTGCCCGATCTGCGATCAGGGCGGCGAGTGCGACTTGCAGGACCAGTCGGTTGCCTATGGCCGGGGTGCGAGCCGCTACGACGAAAACAAGCGCGCCGTTACCGAAAAATACATGGGCCCCATCGTCAAGACGGTGATGACGCGCTGTATCCAGTGCACGCGCTGCATCCGCTTTGCCGAAGAGGTGGCCGGCGTTGAGGAAATCGGCGCGATCGGGCGCGGTGAGAATATGCAGATCACCAGCTATCTCGAACATGCCGTTTCGAGCGAGCTGAGCGGCAATGTCGTCGATCTGTGCCCGGTCGGGGCGTTGACGTCAAAGCCCTATGCGTTTGAAGCGCGGCCGTGGGAGCTCAAAAAGACGCTGACGATCGACGTCATGGATGCGGTGGGCACCAACATCCGCCTCGACAGTCGCGGGCGGCAAGTGCTGCGCTGCCTGCCGCGCATCAATGACGACGTGAACGAGGAATGGGCGACCGACAAGACGCGCCACGCGGTCGACGGGCTCGTCCGGCGGAGGCTCGATCGGCCCTATGTTCGCAGGGACGGTAAGCTGGTCGAAGCCAGCTGGGATGAGGCGTTTGCCGCGATTGCGGCGGTCAAGGCGGGCAAGAGTGTCGCCGCGATTGCCGGTGATCTGGTCGATTGCGAGACGATGTACGCCGCCAAGGCGCTGCTCGCAGGCATGGGATCGACCCTGCTCGAAGGGCGGCAGACGGGCATGGATTATGACGTGTCGTCGCTGGCCGCGGTCAATTTCAACACCACGATTGCAGGCACGGAAAGCGCCGACGTCATCCTGCTCGTCGGCACAAATTTGCGCTGGGAAGCACCGCTGGTGAACACCCGGATCAGAAAGGCAATCAAAAAGGGCGCCCGCGTTTTCGCAATCGGGCCCGAGACCGATCTGACCTACAGGGTCGAATGGCTGGGCAATGATCTGGGCCTTTTGAACAAGCTGCCCAAGCCCGCCATGGATGCGATGAAGGCGGCGGACCGCCCGATGGTGATCGTTGGCGGCGCGGCGCTGAAAAGCGGGCATGCAGCCGCGCTGAAGCTGGCCAAGACATATAAGGTCGTCAAGGATGGATGGAACGGCTTCAACGTCGTCCATATGGCCGCCGCACGGATGGGCGGGCTGATGCTTGGCTATGCGCAAGCGGGCGGCATCGCCGATATCGTGGCGGCCAAGCCCAAATTGCTGTTCCTGCTGGGCGCTGACGAAGTCGATTTCGCCAAATTTGCCAAGAGCTTCAGGGTATATGTCGGCCATCATGGCGACAAGGGGGCTGCCGCCGCCGACGTGGTGCTGCCGGGCGCCAGCTATGCGGAAAAGTCAGGCACCTGGGTCAATCTCGAAGGGCGCGTCCAGCGCGGTGAGCGTGCGGTGTTCCCACCCGGCGACGCGCGCGACGACTGGACGATTTTCCGCGCATTGTCGGCAGTGCTCGGCAAGCCGCTGCCGTTCGACACGCTGGAGCAACTGCGCGCCGAGATGGCCAACGACACGCCAATGCTCGGCGAGCTTGGCCTCAGGAGCTTCGACTGGGCCCCGCCCGCGCTCGACGGGAAAGGCGAGGGCGAGGTGGCCTATCCGATCAAGGATTTCTACCTGACCAACGCGATCTGCCGCGCCAGCCCGACCATGCAGCGCTGCTCGGCGGAATTGCTCCACGGCGAAGACTTTGCGGAGGCGGCGGAATGACCACCTGGCTCTCCCCCTATGTCGGCTATGGCTGGGCATGGTTCATCTGGACGCTGATCGACATCCTGCTGATCGCGTTCCCGGTCATGCTGGCGGTCGCGATGATCATCTATGCTGATCGCAAAATCTGGGCCGCAATGGCGCTGCGGCGCGGGCCGAACGTCGTCGGGCCCTTTGGTCTGCTCCAGTCTTTCGCGGACGGGCTGAAAGTATTCCTGCAGGAAACCATCATCCCATCGGGCGCGAATAAGGGCCTGTTCCTGCTCGCGCCGATCATCACCTTTACCGTCGCGCTGATCGTGTGGGCGGTGGTGCCATTCCAGGCCGATCTGATCCTCTCGAACATCAATGTCGGGTTGCTCTATGTGCTCGCGGCGAGTTCGCTGGGCGTTTACGGCATTATTCTGGCAGGCTGGTCGTCCAATTCCAAATATCCGTTCTTCTCCGCCATCCGCGCGGCCGCACAGATGGTCAGCTACGAAGTCGCGATCGGCTTTGTGCTGATTTCGGTTGTGCTGTGGACCGGCAGCTTCAACCTTGCCGCCATCGTCGAAGCGCAAAAGGGGATGGGTTTTGGCCTGATCAATGGCTTTTTTATCAACCCGCTGCTGTTCCCGATGGCGGTGGTGTTCTTCATTTCCAGCCTTGCGGAAACGCAGCGCGCGCCGTTCGACCTGACCGAGGCGGAAAGCGAGCTCGTCGCGGGATACCAGACCGAATATTCGTCGATGGCGTTCGCGCTCTATTGGCTGGGCGAATATGCCAATGTTATCCTGATGTGCACGCTGAACGCGACCTTGTTCTGGGGCGGGTATCTGCCGCCGCTCAACATCGATCTGATCCCCTGGTTCGATGTGCCTGGCATCATCTGGCTGTTCGCCAAAATGCTGGTCTTCTTTTTCCTGTTCAGCTGGGTGAAGGCAACCGTGCCGCGCTATCGCTATGATCAGCTGATGCGGCTGGGGTGGAAAGTCTTTCTGCCGATGTCGCTGATCTGGGTGTTTCTGGTGTCCGGCTATCTGATGCTGACACGCGTAGGAGTTGGTGCATGAGCATCGCGCAATTCATCAAATCGTACACCTTGTACGAATTCATCGGCGCGCACGCCAAGACCCTGAAGTATTTCTTCAAGGCAAAGGCGACGATCAACTATCCATACGAAAAAAACCCGCTTTCGCCGCGCTTCCGGGGCG
>JAIELC010000055.1 GCA_019753375.1 Sphingomonas sp. | reverse complement strand
GGCGACCAGGATTTTTTTGAGCATCACTCCCCCTCCACTTCAGGGGAGGGGGCCGGGGGGTGGGGCCGATCCACCAGCGCGGCGTTCGTTGCGAGGCCCCACCCCAACCCCTCCCCTAAAGTGGAGGGGCTTTGAGGTAGGCGCGTTGCAGGAAGGATTTTTTTGAGCATCAGGAGCCCTTGCGTCGAAATTGAAACAGGCCGCCCCCGTCAATAACGCCAGCGATTGCGACGGCATCGGCAGTGGGCAGAAGCAGCATTCCCGAACCCGCCGTTCCCGCTAGATTGCTGGCCAGATATAGCGCGACGGCGGCGAACGCGACACTGGTCCAAAAGCCGAGCGACACCAGGATAAGCCATAAACTCACAACGCCTGCCCCACGCCGGTGTGCGCGAAATCAGCGCCCTTGAACAGCAACGGCTCGCCGCGTTCCATCGCCAGCGCATAAGCGAAGCAGTCGCCGAAGTTGAGTTGAGCCTTGTGCCCGCCGCCCTTGCCGAAATCGCGGTACGCCTGGCGGGCGATGCGCGCTTGTGCTTCGGTTACGGGAGAAATCTGGACGGCGAGTCCTTCCAGCAACCGGTCCACATCAGCGCTGAGTACGGGGTCGCGCAGTCGATCGATAACGATGCCGATCTCGAGGTAACCAGCCGCAGACATTTCCGGCAGATTGCAGCGGATGATGGCATCGGTAAATGGTTCAGCCTCTGGCTCGCCTTTCACGATGGCCACAACTGCCGAGCTGTCGATAATCACTTCGGCAGCCCTGTGACCTCGTCGTAAAGTTCTTTGTCGATGTCGAAGGCAAGCATTTCGGGCGTCATGCGCGCGCGCATGTCCCGGCAAATCGCCATCGCGCGCTCGAACCGCTCCGTCTTGGTCAATTCGCGCTGGCGCGCCCGCAGCGCCTCCAGCACGACCTGCGTCAACGATTCGCCCGTCCGACCGGCAATCTCGCTTGCCAGAGCATAGGCCTCGTCGCTCTTGATGTTCATCTGCGCGCCCATCGTTTCTACCTTTTTCAGTGAAGTTGGTAGATTATCGTATCGGCTACTCAGCCGCAAGCAACCTCGCTAACCCGCATCGGCTCCTCCGCCGTCATCGGCCGCAGGCCCAGCCGCTCGAACATCGCCCCGTCGGCGCTGTCGCCGCGATTGCCCGTTGTCAGCAGCTTGTCGCCGGTGAAGATGCTGTTCGCGCCCGCCATGAAGCACAAGGCCTGTGTCGCCTCGCTCATGCTCTCCCGGCCTGCGCTCAGCCGCACCATGCTCATCGGCATTGTGATCCGTGCGACCGCGACGGTGCGCACAAATTCGATATCGTCGATCTTTGCCATCGGTGTGTCGGCAAGCATATTGCCCAATACCGTGCCTTTGACCGGAACCAGGGCATTGACCGGGACGCTTTCCGGATGGCGCGGCAGCGTGGCCAGCGCGTGGACGAAGCCGACCCGGTCGGCGCGCGTTTCGCCCATGCCGACGATACCGCCCGAACAGACGTTGATCCCCGCGTCGCGAACATGGCCAAGCGTGTCGAGCCGTTCCTGAAAGGTGCGCGTCGTGATCACCTGATCATAGCGTTCGGGCGAGGTATCGATATTGTGGTTATAGTAATCGAGCCCCGCCTCGGCGAGCATGCCCGCCTGTTTGGGGGTCAGCATGCCCAGCGTCATGCACGTTTCCAACCCCATCGCGCGAACGCCCTTCACGATTTCGACAATCGCGGGCATGTCGCGGTCCTTGGGGTTGCGCCACGCCGCCCCCATGCAGAAGCGCTGGCTGCCTGAATCCCTGGCCTCGGCGGCGGTTTGCAGCACGCTGCGCACGTCCATCAGCTTGGTGGCTTCCAGCCCGGTATCGGCATGCACCGACTGCGAACAATAGCCGCAATCCTCCGGGCAGCCGCCGGTTTTGATCGACAGCAGGGTGCAGAGCTGAATTTCCCCCGCCGCATGATGCGTGCGGTGGACGGTCTGCGCCTGAAACATCAGCTCGTCGAACGGCAGATCGAACAGATCGGCGATCTCTTCACGGGTCCAGTCGGTGCGGGTCAATTGATCGCCTTTCCAATTTCGCTCATGATTATACCCAGGCCCGTTGCATAGGTCGCGGTGCCAATCGATCGTTCCCAGCGATAGAACATGCGCAACGGCTTCCCATTCTTTCTATGGACGATGATCTGGTTCATCGCACTGAAGGCAAGCGTTGCGGACATCGCCAAAAGCGTGATGCCGATCATCGTCAGCTGGCTGCCATGGCCACTCTGGATCCATGTCAGGATGGCGCCAATCGTCACCAGGCCGATAGTGCTGAGGTGCTTGAAATAATCATATTCCAGCAACAGCCAATCGGTGCGCGCAGCATCGTTGATCTGTTCTTCGGGTAGCTCGCTCACGCGGCCTCCTCGCCAATCGGTGGCATATTATGACCCAGCAATTTCAGCACTTCCGCCGCCGCCTGCACCAGATTGGTGCCGGGACCAAAAATCGCCTGCACGCCCGCTTCGCGCAGAAAGTCATAATCCTGCGCGGGGATCACGCCGCCGGCGATCACCTTGATATCGGGTCGACCCGCCTCCTTCAGATGGCCAATCAGTTCGGGGATCAACGTCTTGTGCCCCGCCGCCAGACTCGATGCGCCGACGACATCGACGTCGCACTCGACCGCCAGCACGGCGGCTTCACGGGGCGTCTGAAACAAGGGGCCCGGAACCACCTCAAATCCCAGATCGCCAAACATCGAGCTGACCAGATTGGCCCCGCGATCATGCCCGTCCTGCCCCATCTTGGCGACAAGCATTCTCGGCTTGCGGCCCAGCCGCCGTTCGGTCGCCGCGACGCCGGACTGGAGCTGTGCCCAACGCGCATCGTCGATATAGGCGCCGCCATAAATGCCGCTGACCGGGGTTGGGCTGGTCGAATAGCGCCCAAAGGCGTCTTCCATCGCCGACGAAATTTCGCCCAGCGTGGCGCGGGCGCGGGCGCACGTGATCGCCAGCGCAAGAAGATTGGCATCACCGCGCGCGCCCACCCTCAGCGCGTCCAGCGCGGCCTGGCATTGCGCGTCATCGCGACCCGCCTTCACCCGCTGGATCCGGGCGATCTGGCCCTCGCGCACCGCGACATTGTCGATGTTGAGGATGTCGATCGGGTCTTGTTCGGCCAGCCGGTATTTGTTGACGCCGACGATTACATCTTCCCCCCGGTCGACACGGGCCGCACGGGCGGCGCTGGCTTCCTCGATCATTGCCTTGGGCCAGCCCGCCGCAACCGCCGCCGCCATGCCGCCTTCGGCATCGACGCGTTCGATTATTTCCCACGCCTTGTCGGCCAGTTCCTTGGTCAGTGTCTCGACATAATAGCTGCCACCAAGCGGATCGACGACATGGGTGATGCCGGTTTCTTCCTGCAGCACGATCTGGGTGTTGCGCGCGATGCGCGCAGAGAAATCGGTGGGCAGCGCGATCGCTTCATCAAGCGCGTTGGTATGAAGGCTCTGCGTGCCGCCCAGCGCCGCCGCCAGCGCTTCGACCGTGGTCCGGATAACATTGTTATACGGGTCCTGCTCCTGCAGGCTGACCCCAGAGGTCTGGCAATGCGTGCGCAGCATTTTGGACCGATCGTCTTTCGCGCCAAGTTCCGTCATGACCCGGTGCCAAAGCGTGCGCGCCGCGCGCAGCTTGGCGACTTCCATGAAGAAATTCATGCCGATCGCGAAGAAGAAGCTCAATCGCCCGGCAAACGCATCGATATCGAGCCCTGCCGCCATCGCCGCCTTGGCATATTCGCGGCCATCGGCGATGGTGAAGGCCAGTTCCTGCACCTGCGTGGCCCCGGCCTCCTGCATATGATAGCCGGAAATCGAGATGCTGTTGAATTTCGGCATATTGGCCGATGTGTAGGCGATGATGTCGGCAATGATCCGCATCGATGGTTCGGGCGGGTAGATATAGGTGTTGCGGACCATGAACTCCTTCAAAATGTCGTTCTGGATGGTGCCGTCCAGCTTGGCCTGCGGCACGCCCTGTTCCTCACCCGCGACAATGAAGAACGCCAGGATCGGAATAACGGCGCCGTTCATCGTCATGCTGACCGACATCTGATCGAGCGGAATCCCGTCGAACAGGATTTTCATGTCGTCGATCGTGTCGATGGCGACGCCGGCCTTGCCGACATCCCCGGTGACGCGGGGATGATCGCTATCATAGCCGCGATGCGTCGCCAGATCGAACGCGACCGACAGCCCCTTTTGTCCGGCGGCTAGATTGCGGCGGTAAAAGGCATTTGATTCCTCGGCCGTGCTGAACCCGGCATATTGCCGGATCGTCCAGGGCCGCCCGGCGTACATCGACGCGCGAACCCCGCGCGTGAACGGCGCGAAACCGGGCAAACCGGGATCAATCCCCGCAACA
This sequence comes from Sphingomonas sp., assembly GCA_019753375.1. GTDB lineage: Bacteria > Pseudomonadota > Alphaproteobacteria > Sphingomonadales > Sphingomonadaceae > Sphingomonas. The sequence continues at coordinate 13,173 of JAIELC010000055.1, read as the reverse complement.
TCATCGGCCGTATAAAGTGGTTTGACCGCAATCCCCTCGGGCGTGTGCCAGGTCAGGTCGGCACCCTTTACTTCCTTGGCGGCAAGTTTCTGCCAGTCGGAAAATGTCGGTTCGGGAGGAGGCGTGTCGGTCATCTACAACTTCCTAAACCGGGTTGCGGCAAAATTGAAACGTCATTGCGCGCCCCGCGCAGCCATTGAGCGCCGCGCCGGACCGATGGCAGAGGATCGCCGCGCGGCGCACGCAATGGCGATAGATGGGACGATGGATGACCGTCGAACTACGCGCCTTTGAAAGCCGGCTTGCGCTTTTGCAGGAAACTGATCGCTCCCTCCATCGCGTCGGCGCTGTCGCCTGCCTGTGCCTGTCGGTCGGCCTCGCCCGCCAGCGCGGTCGCATAGTCGCTTTCCAGCGCTGCTGTCAGACCCTGCCGCATCAATCCCAGCGCCAGGGTCGGCCCATTGGCCAGCCGCACGGCCATTGCCATCGCCTCGTCCATCAACACCGTATCGGGCACGCATTTATAGATCAGGCCCCAGTCATGCGCCCTTTGCGCGGGGATCCGTTCCCCCAGCAGCATCATCTCGGTCGCGCGCGCCTTCCCGACCAACCGCGCGAGCATCCACGACGCGCCCCCATCGGGCACCAGTCCGATGTTGACGAACGCCTGCAGGAAATAGCCGCTATCCCCCGCAAAACAGAAATCAGCGGCAAGCGCGAGCGAACAGCCAATCCCCGCTGCCGGCCCCTTGACCGCACTGACGATCGGGACAGCCAGCCTCGACAGCTTTACCATCACCGGATTGTAGCTTTCGGTCAGTGCCTTGCGCGCCCGCGCACCGCCGGAAATGCCGCTGGTACCGTCGCGCCCCGCCAGATCGGCCCCCGAGCAGAATGCGCGTCCCTCACCGGTAATCAACACCGCGCGCGCGCCATCCAGATGGTCGATTGCGCGGCCGATTTCCTCAAACAACTGGGGGGGCGCCGCATTCAGCCGTTCGGGCCGGTTCAGCGTCAGGACAAGCACATCGCCGTCGCGCTCGGCGCGGATCATTTCATAGGTCATGCTCTCTCCCTCAACCCCTCGTGCCGACAATGTGTCAGCCTCCACCGAGCGCCAAATCGGTCGCCCCGTTGCACACCGGACCCTGAAACAAGTTCGGTGTGACAGCAAGCGGCTTACGTGACCGTCAATGGCTGGCTGCCGGGCTTTCCATGATTTCGGTCAGCACACCGCCCATGTCTTTTGGATGGACGAAAAAGATCATCGTGCCATGCGCGCCAATCCGCGGTTCACCCAGCACTTTGGCGCCCTTGGCCTCGAACCACGCCTTGGCTTCATGGATATCGGGCACTTCATAACAAACATGATGCTGCCCGCCCGCCGGGTTTTTGGCCAGAAAACTGTGGATGGGCGACGCTTCCCCCAACGGTTCGATCAGTTCGATCTGCGTGTTGGGGGTGTCGACGAAGCACACCTTCACGCCCTGCGCGGGCAGATCGAAGGGCGCATGGATTTTGGTGGCACCCAGGATGTCGCGATACAGCGCGATTGATTCGTCGATCGACGGAGTCGCGACGCCGATATGGTTGAGGCGGCCGAGTTTCATTCCGATATTCCACTATCCGTCATTGCGAGCGCAGCGAAGCAATCCAGCCGTCCCGCGAGCGCACCCCTGGATTGCTTCGCTGCGCTCGCAATGACGGTCGTTAGCCATGGGCGATTTGTTCGAACAAGTCATTCCAGCACAGATTCATCGCCTCAATCAATGCCAGTTTCTTGGCGCGCGATCCTGCCTTGATCTGCTTCTCACGCGCGATCGCCGCTTCCATCGTCTCTTGGATTTCGTACCAGACGAGCAGCTTGCAACCATAGCGCTTGGTAAAACCATCCGCGACACCTTCGCGGTGCTGCCATGCGCGCTGACCAAGATTCGATGTGACGCCGACGTAGAGCGTACCGTTGCGCTTGTTGGCCATGATGTACACGGCAGGCTGCATCACACGAGGCACATCGAAAGCTCCGTCATGCTTACATCATCCGCCCCACCTCCGTCATTGCGAGCGCAGCGAAGCAATCCAGCCGTCCAGCGAGCACGCCACTGGATTGCTTCGCTGCGCTCGCAATGACGGATCATGGAAACCGCAACACCATGCCAACGTCGGGTGGACCACCCGTGTTCATCAAAAATCCCGCTGGTCTTTCTCGATCTGAATTTGCGAGTCGACCGCTCAGATCATCCTTGTTTGCGATTCCTCCGACAACAGGTTGTCGGGCATTTGATGAGACGGCCCAAACAAAAAGAGAATGGCGCTACAACGGAATATTGTCATGCTTCTTCCACGGGTTCTCGAGCACTTTGCCGCGCAGCTTGCGCAGGCCCAGTGCCACCCTGCGCCGGGTTGAGTGCGGCATGATCACTTCATCGATGAAGCCCTTGCTCGCCGCCACGAACGGGTTGGCGAACCGGGCTTCATATTCTGCGGTGCGTTCAGCGATTTCCTCGGGCGTCTTGCCGCGGAAGATGATCTCGACTGCGCCTTTTGCGCCCATCACCGCAATTTCGGCGGTTGGCCACGCATAGTTCAAATCGCCGCGCAGATGCTTTGATGCCATGACGTCATAGGCGCCGCCATAGGCCTTGCGCGTGATGACGGTAAGCTTGGGGACGGTCGCTTCGGCATAGGCGAAGAGCAGCTTGGCGCCATGTTTGATGATCCCCGAATGCTCCTGGGCGGTGCCGGGCAGAAATCCGGGGACGTCGACAAAGGTCACGATCGGAATGTCGAACGCATCGCAGAAGCGCACAAACCGCGCCGCCTTTTTGGATGAATTGATGTCGAGTACCCCGGCCAGCACGGTCGGCTGATTGGCGACGATGCCGACGGTGTGGCCTTCGATCCGGCCGAACCCGCAGATAATGTTGGCAGCATGCGTCGGCTGAATTTCAAAGAAATCGCCTTCGTCGACCGTCTTTCGGATCAATTCATGCATGTCATAGGGCTGGGCGGCCGATGCCGGCACCAGCAAGTCCAGACTGTCCTCGATCCGGTCCCAGGGATCAGATGTCGGCCGCTCCGGCGGCGCCTGCCGGTTTGACGCGGGCAAAAAGTCCACGAAGTCGCGGGCCGCCAGCAACGCTTCGATATCGTCATCGAATGCGACGTCGGCGACCCCCGACTTCGTGGTATGCGTCACTGCTCCCCCGAGTTCCTCCTGCGAGACCATTTCGTTTGTGACGGTCTTCACGACATCGGGGCCAGTGACGAACATATAGCTGCTATCCTTCACCATAAAGATGAAGTCGGTCATGGCGGGGCTGTACACGGCGCCCCCCGCGCATGGTCCCATGATCAGGCTGAGCTGCGGCACGACGCCCGACGCCAGCACGTTGCGCTGGAATACCTCGGCATAGCCGCCGAGCGAGGCAACGCCTTCCTGGATGCGGGCGCCGCCCGAATCGTTGATGCCGATCACGGGCGCACCAACTTTCATCGCCATGTCCATGATCTTGCAGATCTTTTGCGCGTGGCGTTCGGACAATGACCCGCCGAACACCGTAAAGTCCTGCGAAAAGACAAAAACCAGCCGACCGTTGATGGTGCCCGATCCGGTGACGACCCCGTCGCCGGGATAGATCTGATCGGCCATGCCAAAATCGATGCAATTATGCTCGACGAACATGTCGAGCTCTTCGAACGAGCCCTGATCGAGCAGGACGTCGAGCCGTTCGCGCGCGGTCAGCTTGCCCTTGGCGTGCTGCGCCGCAATGCGCTTGTCACCGCCGCCCTGACGGGCACTGGTACGTTTGGCCTCAAGCTGCTCGATCGTCGAAGACATGGATGCTCCCCTGCGGCGGTGGCGCCCCCTTTTCCAAGGAAACGCCCGGAGCGCAAGCGTTGTGGTGGTGCGCCATCCGCCGTCAGGATGGGCGCAGCACCTGATCAGGGGCAGCTGCTACCCACCCCTGCATCCAGATCAAGGCACCGGCCATCCACTTTGGGTGCGGTCAACGTCAGGCCAATCGTCGCCGCCAGCGTCGGCGCGATATCAACGGTTTCGACCGACAAAGGCTGTTCAAAGCCCAGCATGCCCTTGCGCCAGAACAAGATCGGCACGCGCCGATCATAATCCCAAAAGCTGCCATGCGTGGCGACATAACCCTTGGTCGGATCGGCGATCGGCGTGATGCGCGGCTTGAGGGCGATGACGATATCGCCTGACCGGGGCCCGTAGAAGCTGGCGCGAGCACGCTCGATCAGCGACCATGTTTCAGCCGGGCCGCTGGGGTCGCCGATCGCCTCGATGTCGGCGCGGCTGAATGCGGCCGCAACCTGCGGGTTGGTGCGATAGATTTTCAACGCCGCCGCGAGCACCGCCGCGCGTTGCTTTGGCGTCAGCTTGGGATCGATCCAGACATCGCCCGACCCCGAATCGCCGAACAGCAGCTGCCCGGTCATTTTCAGCGTGGCGGCGACCTGGCTGCTGACGGCCTTGGTTGTAAAGCCGGGATCGATCCGCATCGCGTTGGGGGCGGCGTGCTGATCATTGCGCTCGGGCAGGTCATGCCCGCCATGATCGGCCGTCAGCACGACTTCATAATCGACCCCCATCGCATCAAGCTGCGCAAAGAAATCGGCCATCGACTGGTCGAGTTCGTGCAGCTGCAGGCACATTTCACTGCCTTCGGTGCCATAGGTGTGGCCGACATAATCGGTCGCGGATGCGCCGATCGCGATCAGATCGGTGCCACTACCCTGCCCCAGCTTCATCTCCTGAATCAGCCCGGCCGCGAGCGCGAACACCGCGCCATCGGCTTCGGGCGACGCGCGAAAGGCGCGGGTATCGCCGGCCGCGCGGGCAAAGCGCCCTGCGCCAACCGTCTTGCCGCCGCCGATATCGATCGCCCGATCATGTGGTTTGCAATAGTCGGGAAGCTCGAGCGGTGCCTGCGGCGCTGCGATCAATGCCGTCACTGCCGCATTGGTTCGCGTCACCACCGCGGGTTCGACGCGGCCAGCATAGCTGGCGAATTTTTTCCCGTCCCACCACCAGAGCTCATCGACCTGATGGCCGCCCATCATCACCGCTGCGCGGTCCTTGCCCGCCACCGAAACCACCCGAGTCGCGGGATTGGCTGCCTTCATGCGCTCGCCCAGGGTCGGCACCAGCAAATGCTTGTCGCTGACGGTGTAGGCCAGCGAGTTTGATCCCGGGACGCTTTCGTCCTCGGCGCAATACACCACCTTATCCGCGCGCGGAGTCGCCAGATCGGTCCAGCTATTGGCGATAATGCCGGTATGTTCGGGGCGCATGCCAGTCAGGATCGTCGAATGGCCCGGGCAGGTTTCGGTGGCGGCATGGCTTTGATATCCGCTGGGAAAGACCACCCCCGTCAGCAGACGGGCAAAGCCACCGGTGAAATGGTTTCGGTATTCAGCAAACAAATCTGCCGAGAATTGGTCGACCGAAATCGTCACGATCAGCTTTGGCGGTATCTTGGGCACCAATGCTGGTGCTGCGGGCGCGCTGGTTGGTGCCGTAACATCCTGCGCGGCAGCAATTGGCGTAACCAAAGCGAGCGCCACTGCGAATGACGTGCCAACAAGCTTCATGATCAACTCTCCCGGATCGGGTGCATTGCGCCCCAGCTGCGGCTATCTAACAGCTTAGGGTGCCAAACAAGGACTGCCGCATGCGCGCATTGCGTTTCATTTTTTTGACGTTGACGATCTGGCTGGCCGGACTCGGTGCTGCCACGGCCCAGGCACCCGATCCCTATGCGCCTGGTCCGCACCTTGCTGTGCGCCTGGTCGCCGAAAGCGCAACGCCCAAGTCGGGCGGTCAAGTCACCCTCGCTTATGATGTAACGCCGCAGCCGGGCTGGCATGGCTATTGGCAAAATCCCGGTGATGCCGGCTTTCCGGCGAAATTCAGCTGGACGCTGCCGCAAGGGGTGCGGGCAAGCGAGCCGCTTTATCCGGTTCCCACCACCCTGCTGATCGCCGGACTGATGAACTATGTATTCGAGACGCATTACACGCTGCTCGTTACGCTCGACATTCCAGCAGGTCTGGCACCGGGCACGCAGTTACCGATCAAGCTTCGCAGCAATTATCTGGTCTGCACCGAAGAAATCTGTGTCCCCGAAGCGGCCGACCTGACCACCGTCCTGACCATCGGCGACGGGACGATAGAACCCGCAACCCAGGCCCAGTTCGACGGCTGGCGTCGCGCTTTACCAAAGCCCATTGGCATGGCCGCCGCTTATCAGATTTCCGGCAAGGGACTGCGCATTGGCGTGCCCTATCCGGCGACCGCGCCGCTTGCCAAAGCCTATTTCTTTCCGCTGACAACCGGCGTGGTGGATTATGCCGCCCCGCAAAAGGTTGTGCGCGATGGCGACCGACTGGTTATCGATACCGTGGCCACTGCGGGGACATCCGCCGCGCTGACTGGCATTCTGCGCATCGGTAATGATCAGGGCCTGTTCGTCAGCGCCAATCCGGGCACGGTTGAGCCCGCCAGCGGTGATAGCGGCGCGGTAATGGCCGACGGCGTGCTGTGGGGCACGCTGATCGCGCTGGGTGGTGCGGTATTGGGCGGATTGATCCTGAACATCATGCCGTGCGTTTTCCCGATCCTGAGCCTGAAGGCGCTCAGCCTTGCGAAAGGATCGGTTGATGAGGCCGGCGCGCGCCGCGAGGCACTAGCGTATACCGCCGGTGTGCTGGTCGTGATCGTCGGGCTGGGTGCCGCCATTCTGGCGCTGAGGGCCGGTGGCAATGCGGTTGGCTGGGCCTTTCAGTTGCAGGATCCTCGCACGATCGTGGTGCTGATGTTGCTGGTGGTCGTGCTCACGCTCAACCTGGCGGGCCTGTTCGAAATTCCCACGCCGCGCTTTGTTGATTCAGCCAGCGGCGCAACCGGTGCCTTTGCGACCGGCGCGCTTGCCGCGATTATCGCCACGCCGTGCACCGGCCCGTTCATGGGCGCAGCACTGGGCGCGGCCCTGGTTCTGCCCTGGTATGCGGCGCTGGCGGTCTTTGCCGGACTGGGTTTGGGGTTGGCGATTCCGTTTCTGGCGATTGGCTTTGTGCCCGCCCTGCGCAAAGCCTTGCCAAGGCCGGGTGCATGGATGGAAACATTTCGCCAGATCCTCGCCGTGCCAATGGGGCTGACCGCGATCTGGCTGGCCTGGGTGCTGGGCGGTGAAGCCGGCGTCGACGGCATGACCTTTGGTCTGCTCGGCATATTGGCAATCACGATTGTCCTGTTCATTGCCGGGCGCAGGCAGCGCCGGGGATTGTCTGCGCATTGGCTGGCCGGCGTGGCGTTGGTCGGCGTGGTCGTCGCAACATCGGTGGTCATCAAGCCGCAATCGCGGGCTGCCGCCGCGACCGTCGATGCCGCCAAAATGGTTTTCAGCGAAGAAAAACTCGCCGCCGCGCGGGCCAATGGCCAACCCGTTTTTGCCTATTTTACCGCCGACTGGTGCCTGACGTGCAAGGTCAATGAACGGATCGCGATCGACACGGATCAGGTCCGCGATGCTTTTGCCAAGCATCATGTTGCGGTGATGGTGGGTGACTGGACCGATGGCGATCCCAAGCTGGGCAGGTTTATTGAAGCCCATAACCGGGCGGGCGTGCCGCTGTATCTCTATTACCCACCCGGCGGCGCGGAGCCGAAGGTCCTGCCGCAAGTGCTGACACCGGGATTGCTGGCGGAACTCGCCGCTGGTTAAAGCGGTTCGCCCCCTTGTGCGCCGCAGCAAAGCGTTGCAGCATAGGACATGACGAAGGGAGCATAAGAGCTGGATGGCCCTCAAGCGCGCGTTTGACGAGATTATGGGCAAGGGCCACGCCGCCCGCGCAGAGCTCGCCGCGCTTGGGACATGGCTGACCGATACGCCCGAAAATGAATTGCGCCGCCGTCAACAATCGGCAGAGGCAACCTTTCGCCAGCTTGGCATTACCTTTGCCGTCTATGGCGATGAAAGCGCGTCGGAACGCATCATCCCATTCGACATTGTGCCGCGGATCTTTCTGAAGCGCGAATGGGACCGCTTGTCCGAAGGGCTGATCCAGCGCGTGCTGGCCCTGAATGCCTTTCTTGACGATATTTACGGCGAACGGAAAATCCTGCGTGACGGCATTTTGCCGCCCGACCTGATCTTTGGTAATCCTCAATTCCGGCCGGAAATCGCGGGTATGCGACCGCCGCATGGCATTTGGGCGCATATTTGCGGCATCGATCTGGTACGTACCGGCCCGGACGAATTTTTTGTGCTCGAAGATAATGCCCGCACGCCATCGGGGGTTTCGTACATGCTTGAAAATCGCGAAGCGATGATCAGGCTGTGTCCCGAACTGTTCCGAAGTTTCCGCGTCGCTGCGGTCGACAGCTATCCCGACAAATTGCTGGAAACGATGCGATCGGTGGCGCCATCCAGCGCGGGCGCCAATCCGGTATGCGTTGTACTGACCCCGGGACATTTTAACTCGGCCTATTATGAGCACAGCTTCCTCGCCGATTCGATGGGGGTCGAACTGGTCGAGGCGGCCGACCTGATCGTCGACGACGATATCGTGTGGATGCGAACGATCGCCGGGTTGGTGCGCGTTGACGTTATCTACCGCAGGATCGACGATGATTACATCGACCCGCTGGTGTTTCGTGCCGATTCAATGCTGGGGGTTCCCGGGCTGATCGCCGCGTACGCCGCAGGCAATGTTGCGCTGATCAACGCGCCAGGCAACGGCATTGCCGACGACAAGGCCATTTACAGTTACATGCCCGAAATCGTCCGCTATTATTCGGGCAGCGACGCCCGACTGCCCAATGTCGAGACGTGGCGCTGCCGCGAACCGCAGGCGCTGCAATATGTGCTCGACAATCTGGCCGACGTCGTCGTCAAACTGGTCGACGGATCAGGGGGATATGGCATGCTCGTCGGACCCACCGCGACCAAGGCCGAGATCGAATCGTTCCGCGCCGCGCTGATCGCCGAGCCCCACCGCTATATCGCCCAACCGACGCTGGCGCTGTCGACCGTGCCGACTTTGGTCGAGGAAGGCATCGCACCGCGCCATGTCGATTTCCGGCCGTTCGTCCTGACCGGCCGGGACCGGGTGCAGGTTGTTCCCGGTGGCCTGACCCGGGTTGCGCTGAAAAAGGGATCGCTGGTGGTCAATTCAAGCCAGGGCGGCGGGACCAAGGACAGCATCGTCCTGCTCGATGATGGCATGACAGAGTGATCGCGCCATGCTGATGCTCTCTCGGACCGCGGCGTGCCTTTACTGGCTGGGCCGCTATGTCGAGCGCGCCGATTTTGTCGCGCGCCTGGTGGAAGCCACCGTCAGGCTCGACGCCCTGTCCGCGCGTCCCGCCGGTGAAATGGCCTGGTCAAGCGCGCTTGCCGTGACCGAAACCGATGCAGCCTTCGCGGCCAGCGCCCAGTCGCTGACCCAGCAACATGTCGCCCGCTTTCTGACGCTTGATACCAGCCATCCCGGATCGATCATCCGTTGCCTCGAAATGGCCCGCAACAATGCCCGGGCCGTCCGCACGGCGCTGACCAAGGATGCGTGGACATCGATCAACCGCGCGTGGTTGCTGTTTGACAATCGCGCCAGTCCGGGCGGCACCACCGCCACGCTCAATCTGGTCGAGGGGGTCAAGGCGGAAACACGCGGATTTGAAGGCGCGATCCACCGGATGCTGCGCAACCAGGCCAATGGTTTCATCCGGCTGGGCCAGTCGATCGAGCGTGCCGACAACACCGCTCGCCTGCTCGACGTCAAATACCATCTGCTGCTGCCCGAAGGTGAAGTGGTGGGCGGAGTCATCGATCGCGATCAATGGACCACCATTCTGCAAACGCTGTCGGCGGTTACCGCCTATCGTTGGCTGTACAATGAAGGGCTTACCCCGGCGAACGTCATCGATCTGTTGCTATGCCGGGCCGAATTGCCGCGCTCGCTGGCCGGATCGGTTGAAGAATCGGTAGAAATTCTGAACACGCTGGCGCGTCAGTCGGGCCTGCAGGGCGAAGCCGATCGCCTGGTGCGCGCGCGCCTATCGCGGATGCACCGGATCAAGTCCAAGGAAGTGATCGCCAGCGGCCTGCACCAGTTCCTCCAGACCTTTATCGAAGAAAACGCCGCGCTGTCGCAGGCCATTGCGCGTCAATTCCGGTTCGTCTGATGCGGCTGACGGTCGATCACCATACAAGCTATACCTTCTCGGAACCGCAGGCACGGATTGTCCAGCTTTTGCGGATGACCCCCGCCGATACCGATCAGCAGACGATCGCCGACTGGCAGATTCATGTCGATTGCGATGCCCGGCTGCGCACATCGCGCGACGGCTTTGGCAACCGGGTAACCATGCTCTATGCCGAAGGGCCGATCCGCAGCGTCGAAATTGCGGTATTGGGCCAGGTGCTCACGGCACCGTCATCGGGCATCATAACCGGCGGTGTCGAGCCGTTTCCGGTTGCCCTTTACCAGCGGGCAACGCCCTTGACCGCCGCCAATGCGGCGATCCTGGCGTTCGCGCAGGATGGCTGTGCCGCCGCGCCGGCGCTTGATCGGCTCCACGCCCTGAACCGTGCGGTGCATGCGCGTTTCACGCTCGACAAGGGTCGACCGGTGGCGGGGCGATCCGCGATTGAGGCCTTTGCCGGCGGCCGGACTACGGCGCGGGATTTAGCGCATATCTTCATCGCGGCGGTGCGTGCGCTGGGCGCGCCGGCGCGCTACGTATCCGGATATAGCCTGATTGCGGCCAATGGAGAGCATCAGCCGACACCGCATGGCTGGGCGGAAGCCTGGGTCGACGGTATCGGCTGGATCGGCTTTGACCCCGGCATGGGCCTGTGCGCGGCCGAAGAATATATCCGCGTCGCGATCGGACTCGATGCCACCAGCGCGGCGCCGGTGGCCGGATCGCGGCTGGGGGATGGTCGCGAAAATCTTGACGTTGATATCATCATCGGGTCGCTGGGCAGCGACGCCTGAGCGATACCGCTTGATCAGGCCAATTCGTCTTCCAGCATTGGCAGCCGCTGCGGCACAATATCCTCATCGTCCAGCAATGACCAACCATTGGGGCGAAGCACTTCAAGGGGCCGGTAGCGCGTCTTGTACGACATGCGCGGCGATCCTTTCACCCAATAGCCCAGATACACATAGGGCAATCCCGCCGCTCTTGCGCGAATGATGTGATCCATGATGATCAGGTTGCCAAGGCCCTGGCGGTCAGTCCGGTCCGCGTCAAAAAAACTGTAGATCATCGACAGGCCATCGGCTTGCTGATCGGTCAGGCACGCACCGATCAGCCGTCCTTGCCGCCCATCGGCGGCGGGCTCGCGATACTCGACGACATAGCTCTGAACAGGGCTTTGTTCGACCATGTCGGCATAGTCACTTTCATCCATGCCGGCCATGCCGCCGCCGGGATGGCGCGATGCCAGATAGCGCCGCAGCAGATCATATTGTTCATCGGTCGCCCAGGGACGGCACGCGGTCACTTCGAGGTCACTGTGACGGCGCAGCACCTTACGCTGCGTTGCATTGGGCATGAATTGATCGGTTACGACGCGGACCGACATACAGGCCGAACACCCCACGCAGCTCGGCCGATAGGCAACCGACTGGCTGCGCCGGAAACCGATTCTGCCAAGCGCGTCGTTCAGTTCTCCGGCGTGGTGGCCGGCAAGTTCGGTGAAGACCTTTCGTTCGGTCCGGCCCGGCAAATAGGGGCAAGGCGCCGGGCTGGTCACGAAAAAACGGGGAAAGCGGAATGGTGCAGTCACCTTATTCGATTTCCTTTCCAGCGTGTTCGGCAACGATGTGTGAAGCCCGTTATGAATCGTCAGAATCGTGATGAAAAGCGAATTTACCAACAAAGAAGGTTAACGAGCCGCAGGTCAAGGGCAGGCAGGATATCCTTACCCGATTCGGGCAAGGATTGTTGCGGCGCTCGCTGGTCTAACCGCTGGTACTGACGAGGCGAAGCGGCGCCACCAACCGTTCATCTCACGCGCGATTCGCCTGGGCGCGATTAACCAATTTTGTGCAGCAAACGGGGCCAATGGCCGGCCGAAAGTGGCACGCCAGGCTTCTCATCCAACGCCGCAAAGGCGCATATTCAGTGCAGCAGTCGGTGCGGCCCGGCTAGGCCAGTTCGACCTGACTTGTTTCATACCCCGCATCGCGCAGGGCGGCGATCAGGCGATCGAGATGCGGCCGATCACGGGTTTCGCATTCAATGTCGGTGATCAGCCCCTTGGCGGGCAGCGTGGTGAAGACGCGCTGGTGATACACTTCGATGATGTTGACGCGTTGCTGGTCAAAAATCCGGGCCACATTGAACAGGGCGCCCGGCTGATCCTGAAGGCGGATGCGCAGCCGCGCCAGGCGGCCCGATCGCGCCAGATCGCGCAACAGCACATTGGCAAGCAGACGCGTGTCGATATTGCCGCCGCACAAGACCACGCCGATCGTCTTGCCCCTGAACCGATCGGGATGCTGGAGGAGCGCCGCGAGGCCAGCGGCACCGGCGCCTTCAACCACGGTCTTTTCGATCTGCAGCAACAGGCTGACGGCTTCTTCAAGGCTGCGTTCGCTGACAAGAACAATATCGTCGACCAGCGCACGGACCATGTGCGACGTGATCGCGCCCGGCTCCTTGACCGCAATGCCTTCTGCCAATGTATCGCCCGCGCACGGCATATCGGTGCCGTTAATGCGATTGTACATCGATGGAAACAGCTCTGCTTCCACCCCGATCACCTCGATCGGTCGCGCGGCCGCGCGGGCGACGGTCGCCATCCCTGAAATCAGCCCGCCCCCACCGATCGGCGTAACAAACGTGTCGATGTCTGGCACATCTTCCAGCATTTCGATCGCCACCGTGCCCTGCCCGGCAATCACGCGCGGATCATCGAAAGGATGGACGAAGGTAAAGCCTTCCTGTGCCTCGAGCAGGCGGGCATGCGCATAGGCGGCGTCAAATGTATCGCCGTGCAGGACCACGGTGGCACCGTGGCCTTCGGTCTGGGTGACCTTTACCGTTGGGGTGTTGGTCGGCATCACAATCGTCGCCGGAAAGCCGAGCCGATTAGCGTGATAGGCAAGCCCCTGCGCATGATTACCGGCCGACGC
>JAIELC010000158.1 GCA_019753375.1 Sphingomonas sp. | reverse complement strand
ATCGCGGTCCCCGATGATCCCTTTGGCGGCAATGCCGATCGTGGCGCCGCGCTGCTCGATGGAACCTTGGTGTTTGCCGGTGAAGCGCGCTCGATCAAGGAACTCGGGTTGAACAAGCCCGATTTCTCGCGCCGGTACGCCGATTATCTCCACAGTTTTGCGTGGCTGCGCGATCTGGCGACAGTGGCGACGCGGGCGCAGGCCGCTCCGGTTGCCGAAGCCTTGATGCGGCGCTGGCTGGAAACCCACGCCGACATGGTCAGCGAACCCGCGTGGCGCGCCGATCTATGGGGCCGGCGCATTCAGTTCTGGACCGCCTATGCGCCGTTTATCCTGTCGAGCACCGACCTGGTCTATCGGTCGAAAGTGCTCAACACGCTGGCGCGCGGCGCGCGGCAGATCGATGGCAGCGCCGACAAGATGCCGCCGGGCGCCGGCCGGATCGCGGCATGGTGTGGGGTCGTCACCGCCGGATTGCTGATTCCATCGGGCGATTTGCGGCGCAAGGTCGGCGAGACCGGTCTTGCCCGGGCGGTTCAGGCATCGGTGTTCGCCGATGGCGGCATCGTGGCGCGCGCCCCGCTGGCGCAGATCGATGTGCTGATGCTGCTGACGATGCTGCGCAGCGCCTATGACGTGCGCCGGATCGACCCGCCCGAGGTGATCGGCGCGACGCTGGACCGCATGGTCCCGGCCTTGCTGGGGATTTGTCACGGCGATCGCAGCCTGTCGAGCTGGCAGGGCGGCGGGCCGATGACGGGGGCAGCGGTCGATGCGGTTATCGCCGCAACCGGCGTGCGCGCCCGTCCGCTGCGGCAGGCACGCGACTGGGGGTATCAGCGCCTTGCGGGCGGCAACACCGTGTTGATCATCGACGCCGCACCGCCGCCGGTGGCGCGGCTGGTCGAAGGCGGCTGCGGATCGACGCTGGCGTTTGAAATGTCCGATGGGCCCACCCGACTGATCGTCAATTGCGGCGGGGCACGGACCCTGTCGATGAACGTCCCGCCCGCGCTGGTCGAAGGGTTGCGCACCACCGCTGCGCATTCGACGCTGGTCGTCGGCGACAGCAACTCAACCGCGATCCATACCGACGGGACGCTGGGCCGCGGGGTTGGCGAAGTCGAACTCAACCGCCATGAAAGCGAAGGATCGAGCCGGATCGAAGCCAGCCATGATGGCTATGTAAAACGCTATGGCTTTATCCATCGGCGGCAATTGGTGCTGTCGGCAGACGGACGCGATCTGCGCGGAGAGGATATGCTGCTGCCGAGCGGTAAACGGCGCAAGCAGGGGGTTGCCGCCTTTGCGGTGCGCTTTCACCTTGCCGCCGGCGTGCAGATATCGCCCACCGCCGACGGGCTGGCAGCGCTGCTGCGCTTGCCCGGCGGGTCACTGTGGCAATTCCGCTGCCGCGGCGGCACGCTGTCGATCGAAGACAGTTTATGGGTCGATGCCGATGGGCGCCCCCAGCAAACGCAACAGATCGTCGTGTCGGGCGAAGCGCCTGCCGGTGGCGCCAATGTCAGCTGGGCCTTGAAGCGCGCCGTCTGATCGGCAAAGGGAGGCGCGACCCGCCAGGAGCCCGCCCGTCATGCCCACCGTCAAAATAACCCGTGCCTTGCTGTCGGTATCCGACAAGACCGGCATTGTCGCGCTGGGCGAGGCGCTCGCGGCGCAGGGCGTGGAGCTGGTTTCAACCGGCGGCACCGCCAGCGCGCTGCGCGCGGCGGGGCTGATGGTCAAGGATATCAGCGAGCTGACCGGCTTTCCTGAAATGATGGATGGCCGGGTAAAGACGCTGCACCCGCTGGTGCATGGCGGGTTGTTGGCGGTCCGCGATGATCCGTCGCACGTCGCGGCGATGCAGGCGCATCATATCGGCGCGATCGATCTGGTCGTGGTCAATCTCTATCCCTTTGCCCAGACCGTCGCGAAAGGCGCCGAGCGCCCCGAAATCATCGAAAATATCGACATTGGTGGCCCATCGATGGTGCGATCGGCGGCCAAGAACCATGCCTTTGTCGCGATCGTCACCGACCCGGCCGATTATGCGCTGGTCGCCAGGGGCGAAACCACGCTGGCCGAGCGCAGGCTGCTCGCCGCCAAGGCCTTTGCCGCCACGGCGACCTATGACGCGATGATCGCCAGCTGGTTTGGCTTTGTCGATCAGGCGCAGCCGTTCCCGGCCACGCTGCCGCTGATCCTCGATCGCCCGCAAACGCTGCGCTACGGGGAAAATCCCCACCAGCACGCTGCCTTTTATCATCATGGCGGGCCGTCCGGGGCAGGCATCGGCCAGGCGCGGCAGGTTCAGGGCAAGGAACTGAGCTATAATAATTTCAATGACGCCGATGCAGCGCTCGATCTGGTCAGCGAATTCCGCGATGCACCGCCGACCTGCGTCATCGTCAAACATGCCAATCCCTGCGGGGTTGCGACCGCCGCCACGATCGAGGACGCCTATGCCCAGGCGCTGGCGTGCGACACCGTTTCGGCCTTTGGCGGCATCATCGCGGTCAACCGCCCGCTCGACGAAGCGACCGCACGGGCAATTTCATCGATCTTTACCGAAGTCGTCGTCGCCCCCGATGCCGATGACGCGGCGCTAGCCATCTTTGCCGCCAAGAAAAACCTGCGCCTTTTGCTTACCGGCGATTTGCCCGATCCGGCGCGCGGCGGGCTGAACGTCAAATCGATCACCGGCGGCTGGCTGGTGCAGGGCCGCGATAATGGCCGGCTGACCGCCAAGGATCTGACCGTCGTGACGCAGCGTCAGCCCAGCGATCAGGAGCTCAAGGACTGCCTGTTCGCGTGGACGGTGGCCAAGCATGTCAAGTCGAACGCGATCGTCTATGCGCGGGATAGCGCGACGACGGGCATCGGTGCGGGTCAAATGAACCGGCTCGAATCAGCGCGTATTGCGGCGTGGAAGGCGCGTGACGCGGCGGAAAAGGCCGGCTGGGTATCGCCGCGCACGATCGGGTCGGCGGTGGCGTCGGATGCGTTCTTCCCCTTTGCCGACGGGCTGCTGGCGGCGGTGGAGGCGGGGGCAACCGCAGTCATTCAACCGGGCGGATCGATCCGTGACGAAGAGGTGATTGCGGCGGCGGATGCGGCAGGGCTGGCGATGGTCTTTACCGGCATGCGCCATTTCCGCCACTAATCGGAACGGCCCGCCATGACGGACCAGCAATCGCGGATCAGCCTGCCGGGGCCGGGACTTTCCTGAACAGCGCACGGTCATCGGGGCCAAAGGCGAACCGCCAGATGACGAACAAATAGCTGGCCGCAATGGCGGGCAGGCCGAACACCAGTTCGGCCCATTCAAAGCGGTGCGGCAGCGACGTGAAGACGCTGCCCACGCCAATCGCCACCAGCGCGGCCCAGACCAGCGGCCAGCGCCAGCCCGATACCGGCGCCTTCAGCAGCCGCGACAGCAAGCGGCTTTTGATCAGCGAACCGATCGCCAGCGACACCATCAAGGCAATAGCAGGCCCGGCGGCCTGGAAATTTTCCGGCCAGCCCAGCCTGCGCATCAGCAGGATCAGCCCCAGACTGAGCACGATCTGAAAAATCAGCATGCCAAAGGAAATCATCAAATTGCGGTGCCGGGCGACATAGATCAGCGCGCTTTCGCTGACCGCCCCCATCGATGCCATCACTTCGGCGATCAGCAGAAACGCCATCGCCGCCGTCCCGGCCACGAATTGCGGGCCGATCACGCCCATCACCGCTTCGCCCGGGATCGATCCCAGCAGCGCCAGGCACCCCTGGGCGGCCATGATCCAGAATCCGACCTGGCGAACCTGCTTGGCGACGGCCGCGCGGTCGCCGCGCGCCAGGCTTTGCGCAATCACCGGGCCCAATATCGGGTCGAAACTGCTTTTCAGGCGGCCGGGGAGCGACGCGATCTGCTGCGCCATATAATAAATGCCGACCACGGCGGGCGGAAATAATTGTCCAAGGATGAACCGGTCGATGTTGCGGGTTGCCCATTCAATCGCATCGGCGCCGGCCAGCGGGATGTTGCGGCGGGTCAGCGACACAATTGTCCCCAGTCGTGGCTTCCACCCCACCGGCACACCGTAATCGCGGATGAAGGGAAGGATGGAGGCGACCATCGCCGCGACCATCGACAATATATAGGCAATCACCAGCCCGTCGACGGGCGAGATATACCATAAAATCGTCGCCGCAATGCTGATCGTCCAGGGTTCGATCACCGCGCGCGCGGTGACCGATGCCTTGATATTATGCCGGTACGCCAGCGCCGCCAGCGACACGTCCGACCACGCAATCGCAAAGACGATGGCGGGCAGCCAGCCTTCAAAACCGACCGGCGGGCTTTTGGGATACATGATGCCAGGAAAAGCAAACAGCAGTGCGCTGGCACCCAGCGACGCGATCAGCGCGACCGCCAGCGCATCCCAGGCGACATGCGCGTGCGGCCGATCGGTCTTGGCCAGCGCCTGCGCCAGGCCGCGCTTCATCCCCAGCGTCGCGATCAGCGCCGCGAGTTCGACCACCACCACCGCCAGCGCAAAGCGCCCGACCGTCGTCGCGCCATAAAGCCGCCCCGCGACGAACAGGAAGGGGATACGCGCGGCAAGGCGAAGGATAAAGCCGAACACATTGGTCCGCCCGCCTTTGGCCAACGCGGCAATGTCATCGCGCCCGGGACTGGCAGCTGCGCTCAATGCGCGGCTCCCCAGCTTGGCCCCACGCCAATTTCCACGCCCAGCGGGACGCTCAGGGTGATGGCCGGCTCGGCGGCATTGGCCATCACCTGTTCGATAACCGGCCTTGCTGCCGCAACCTGGGCTTCGGGCAGTTCGAATACCAGTTCGTCATGCACCTGCAGCAGCATCCGGACATCGGCCAGGCCGGCACGGGCGAGGGCCGGGCCCATCCGCACCATGGCGCGCTTGATGATATCGGCACTGGTGCCCTGGATCGGCGCATTGATCGCCGCGCGCTCGGCCCCCTGGCGTTCATGCTGGACCGACGATTTCAGGCGCGGAAACCAGCATTTCCGGCCGAACAAAGTTTCGGTATAGCCGCGGTCGCGCGTCGTCTGGATGGTTTCGGCGATGTAGCGGTTAATGCCGGGAAAACGTTCAAAATACCGGTCGATCATCGCCTGTGCCTCGTCGGGGGTCACTTCCAGCCGCCCGGCCAGACCCCAGCGCGAAATGCCGTACAGGATCGCAAAATTGATCGTCTTGGCGCGGCCACGCGTGTCGCGGTTGACCTCGCTGAACAGCTCATTGGCGGTCATCGCATGGATGTCGGCGCCGTCGGCAAATGCCTGGCGCAGCGCGGGCACATCGGCCATATGCGCCGCCAGCCGCAGCTCGATCTGCGAATAATCGGCCGACATCAGAACATTGCCGGGTTCTGCCACAAACGCGTCGCGAATCTGGCGGCCAATGTCGGTGCGGATCGGGATGTTCTGCAAATTGGGGTCGGTCGACGACAAGCGTCCGGTCTGCGCGCCGGTCAGCGAATAGCTGGTATGGACGCGGCCGGTTGCGGGGTTGATCTGCGCCTGCAGGGCGTCGGTATAGGTTGATTTCAGCTTCGACAGCTGGCGCCAGTCGAGCACTTTATGGGCGATAGCGGCGCCTTCCGACCCCGAATCATTGGCGATTCGTTCCAATTCGTTGACATCGGTTGAATAGACGCCCGATTTGCCTTTGCGCCCGCCCTTAATGCCCATCCGTTCGAACAGCACATTGCCCAGCTGCTGCGGGCTGCCGATCGTGAACGGCCCGCCTGCCAGCGCATGAATTTCGGTTTCAAGCGCGGCGATCTGCGTTGCAAATTCACCCGACAATCCCGCCAGCCGGTCACGATCGACCTTGATGCCGTGGCGCTCCATCCGCGCGATCACCGCAGGCAGCGGCCGGTCGACCATTTCATAGACGCGGGTGGCGGCTTCGGCGGCAAGGCGCGGTTTGAAGCGCTGCCAGAACCGCAGCGTGACATCGGCATCCTCAGCGGCATAACGCGTCGCCGTTTTCAGATCGATTTCAGCAAAGCTCCGCTGGCTTTTGCCGGTCCCCACCACATCCTTGAACGCAATACAGGCGTGCGACAGGTGCAGCTGTGATAATTCGTCCATGCCGTGGCCGTGCAGGCCGGCGTCCAGATCAAAACTCATCAGGATCGTATCGTCGATCGGCGCGACATCGACGCCCAATTGCCCCAGCACGATCAGGTCATATTTCAGATTATGGCCGATTTTCAGGACCGATGCGTCCTCGAGCAGCGGCTTCAGCCGGGCAATTGCTTCGGCGCGCGCAATCTGCACCGGCACTTCGGCAAACATATCGGTGCCACCATGCGCGACCGGAACATAGCAGGCCTTGTTGGGCGCCAGCGCCAGGCTGATCCCGACCAGCTCGGCGCGGGTCGCATCAAGCCCGGTCGTCTCGGTATCGACCGCGACAAACCCCTGCGCGCGCGCGGCCGCGATCCAGTGGTCGAGCGCGTCGGGATCGACGATGGTTTCATAGCCATCGATATCGAACGGCGCGTCCGCCGCTGCGGGCATCGGCGCGGACAACGCCGCGGGGGCGGGCGGATCATTGCTCGCGTGCAGTTTCGCCAGCAACGATTTGAACCCGTGATGCGCCAGAAACGTGCGCAGCGGGGCCTCGGGAATGCCCTTCAGCGCCAGATCCTCCAGCGGTTCGGGCAGGGTGGCATCGTCCTTCAGCGTGACGAGGATCTTTGACAGCCGCGCCATATCGGCATGCTCGATCAGATTATCCCGCAGCTTGCCGGGCTTCATCGCCGGCGCGGCGGCGAGCACGGCTTCCAGGTCACCAAATTCCAGGATCAGCTTTGACGCGGTCTTGGGCCCGACCCCGGGGACGCCGGGCACATTGTCGACGCTGTCGCCCATCAGCGCCAGCACATCCCCCAGCTTATCCGGCCCGACGCCGAATTTTTCGACGACATGGTCGATGCCCAGCCGCCGGTTGTTCATCGTGTCATACATGTCGAGCCCGGGCTCGATCAGCTGCATCAGATCCTTGTCCGAACTGACGATCGTCACCGACCATCCCTGCGCGAGCGCAACCTTGGCATAGCTGGCGATAATGTCATCGGCCTCCAGCCCGGCTTCCTCGATGCACGGCAGCGAAAACGCGCGCGTGGCGTCGCGGATCATCGGAAATTGTGGGACCAGATCCTCGGGCGGCGGCGGTCGCTGGGCCTTGTATTTATCGTACAGATCGTTGCGGAAGCTATGGCTGCCCTTGTCGAGGATCACCGCCATATGGGTGGGGCCATCGGCCTTGTGGAGTTCGTCGGCCAGCTTCCACAGCATCGTTGTATAGCCGTAGACGGCGCCAACCGGTTCGCCGCGGATATTGGTCAGCGGCGGCAACCGGTGATAGGCGCGGAAGATATACCCCGACCCGTCGACCAGATAGAGATGGTTGGTGCCCATGGCCTGAGGCCCTAGCAGGGCATGGGACGGAGCGCGAGAGGCTAAGCCAGCGTCAGCCACAACCCGGTCTGGGGCCAATGGTCACCGGAATCATTGAGCACTGGGCTCAGTTGGTGTGATAGGCCACCACCGTCGACAGCACCGATTGCATCAGCGCCTGGCGTTCGGGAATCGGGCGTGGGGTGTCGCCGATCATCACCGCGATGGCATAGCTATGGCCATCGGGCGCCGACAGGATGCCGACATCGTTATAGCCCGCGGTCCGCCCGCCCAGATCCTGCCCCGTGCCGGTCTTGTGGCCGAACGACCAGCCCGGCGGGACGGCGCCGCGCAGCCGCGCCTTGCCGGTCTTCGATTCCTCCATCGTCGTGATCAGCAGCCGGGTCGAATCGGCAGAAAGCAGATCGCCCTTCTTCAAACGGGCCAGCGCCGCTGCGATCGCCGACGGCGCGGCGCCATCGGGCGGATCGGCGACATAATCGTCAAACGCCTTGACGCGTTCGGTGATCGGCAATTGCGCGCGGGCGCGGGTAAAGCCGTTGCCAACCGCAAATTCGGGCTTCCATTCCAGCCCGGCGGTCCGGCTCTGCAGCAACCGTTCGCCGGGGCCGAACCGGATATTGCCCAGCCGCTTGCGCCGGATCATGTCGCGCACCGCGTCGGGCCCGCCGACATAGCGCAGCAACCGGTCATTGGCGGTATTGTCGCTGGTGGTCAGCGCGCGGATCAGCAAGTCGCCGACCGTGGTCTTATACCCGTCACCCTTCACCATCGCGGCAATCGGCTGGTGGAACAGCGTCAGATCCTCACGCGTGACCGTTACCGGATCGCTGAGCGACAGGCGGCCGGCATCGCGAAGATCAAAGACGGTCAGCGCGACCCATAATTTGCTCACGCTTTGCTGGGGCAGACGGGTATCGCCGTTGACGTCGACCTGCCAGCCGGCATCGATGCTGCGGACCGCAACGCCGACACGGCCCTTAAAATCACGGGTGATCGCGTTGATCGCATAGGCCATGCCCGCGGGCGCCGCCGGCGCGGGGGTCGCGCGGGCCAAAACGGCGGCGGCGGGCTGGGGCTGGACGGCGGGCGGCGGGATCAGCAAGGCGGCCGGATCCATGCCGCTTGATTGGCAACCGACCAGCATCAGCAGCGCGGCGGCCGATCCAACCAGACGCCGTGGCTGCGTAATATGTTGGAAAACCCTGCCCAATATCACCCCGGCCTAACCCTTAAACAAACCCGCATCCCCTGCGCGCTAGTCATGCGCACGCGCGACGTGGCGCGCAATAAGGCACAACGGCCCCGCTGCGGCGAACGTCGCATATTGTGCGATCAGTTGTGAATAAGTCGCCAATACGGCGCGATTTCCGGTCATTATTGCTTGTTCCGGGGCGCTCCATCGGGGCATAGCCACCCCTGCAGCCAGGCAATACGCAGCGTTAAAGACAAAAGGGCTAGCGATAAAAGGGGGCCGCCATGCATGTTTTCGATTTCACCACGCTCGGCGCATTGCTGCTGGTGGCGTCGGTGGTCGCGATGATCACCCACCGGATCAAGCTGCCCTACAGCGTCGGGCTGGTGGCGGCGGGGATCGTGCTGGCCCTGTTGCCCGTCGATATCGCGCTGCCGCTGACGCCCGAACTGATCTTTTTCGTGTTCCTGCCCCCGCTCGTGTTCGAGGCCGCCGTCCAGATACCCTGGGTGCCGCTGCGCCGCGAATTGCCGCTGCTGATCGCCTTGGTGACGGTCGGCGTCGTGCTCGCCGCCGGGGTGGTCGCGGTCGGCATGCACTATATGAGCGGCTGGAGCTGGATTGGTGCGGCGATGTTCGGCGTGCTGATTGCCGCCACCGATCCGGTATCGGTCATCGCCGCGTTCAAATCGATGAAGGTCGAACACCGGCTGCACTTGCTGGTTGAAAGCGAAAGCCTGCTCAATGACGGCGTCGCCGCGGTCGGCTTTGCGATCCTCGTCGCGATTGCGGCGGGCGAAGCGGCGGGGCCGGTCGCGGTCAGCGTCAAGCTTGCCCAGACGGTGTTTGGCGGCATTGCCTGTGGCGGGCTGGTGGCGGTCCCGTTGATCCTCGTCGCCGGCCGCACGCACGACCGGCTGGTCGAAATCACGCTGACGATGGTCATCGCCTATGGCAGCTTCCTGCTCGCCGAACATTTCCACATGTCAGGCGTGCTCGCCACGCTGACCGCCGGCGTCATTGTCGGCAATTACGGTTTTCTGGGATCATTTTCGGCCGATGGCCGCCAGGGGATGCTGGCGCATTGGGAATATGTCGCCTTTCTGATCAATTCGATCATTTTCATCCTGATCGGCGGCCGTGAAGCCACCATGCCGTTTCTGGCGGTGATCGAAGCCGCCGCCGCTGCAACGGTGCTGGCGCTGATTGGTCGCGCGGTGGCGGTCTATCCGATCATGGCGGCGTTTCGCGGCACCCGTCTGGCGGTGCCCTGGGGGTATAAGCATGTGCTGTTCTGGGGCGGCTTGCGTGGCGCGCTTGCGCTCGCCCTTGCGCTCGGTCTGCCCGCGACGATCCCGGAGCGCGACACGATCATCGTCGTTTCCTTTGCGGTCGTCGCTTTCTCGATCTTTGTGCAGGGCATCACCATGCCGTGGCTGATCCAGTGGCTGGGCCTGATCGCCCCCGATACCGCCGGGCACGCATCGGCCGACTCCGGACAATAATTTTCCGCAGGGGAACGCCCCGTCAGGGCACCAGCACGGTATCCTGCGCGACCAGCAACGTGTCGGGATAGTCGGTGGTATAGTGCAACCCGCGCGATTCCTTGCGGTGGAGCGCCGAACGCACGATGAGCTCTGCCGTCTGGAGCAGATTGCGCAGCTCGATCAGGTCGGGCGTGACGCGGAAATGCGCGTAATATTCGTCGATTTCGTCGGTCAGCAGCTTGATCCGGTGCTGCGCGCGTTCCAGCCGCTTGGTGGTGCGGACAATGCCGACATAATTCCACATGAAGCGGCGGATTTCGGTCCAGTTCTGCTTGATGACGACCTCTTCGTCCGAATCGGTCACGCGGCTTTCATCCCAGGGCCGGATTGCGGGCACCGGCGGCAGATCATCCCAATGCGCGCTGATATGGCGCGCCGCCGCTTCGCCAAACACAAAACATTCGAGCAGCGAATTGGACGCCAGCCGGTTGGCGCCGTGCAGCCCGCTTTCACAACATTCGCCCGCCGCATATAGCCCGGGCAGATCGGTGCGCCCGTCCAGATCGATCACAATCCCGCCGCAGGTATAATGCTGCGCCGGGACCACGGGGATCGGATCGGTGGTCATGTCGATCCCCAGCCCCAACAGCTTTTCGTGGATGTTGGGGAAATGCTCCGTCACGAAATCGGCACCCTTGTGGCTGATGTCGAGATGGACGTAATCCAGGCCAAGCCGCTTGATCTCATGATCGATCGCGCGCGCCACCACATCGCGCGGCGCCAGTTCGGCGCGTTCGTCGAAATCGGGCATGAAGCGATAACCGGTGTCGGGGATCAGCAATTGCCCGCCTTCGCCGCGCACCGCTTCGGTGATCAGGAAATTCTTGACGTCCAGATTATACAGGCAGGTCGGGTGGAACTGCATCATTTCCATGTTCGACACCCGGCATCCCGCGCGCCACGCCATCGCGATGCCGTCGCCCGTCGCGCCGCTTGGCGCGGTCGAAAACAAATAGGTCCGCCCCGCGCCGCCCGTGGCCAATATCGTCGCGCGCGCGGTGAACAGCTCGACGCGGCCGGTCGCGCGATTAACGGCATAGACGCCCCAGACATTGCCCGCGCCCGAATAGCGTTCCTCGTGGCGGGCGGTCGCCAGGTCGATCGCGACCATGTCGGGCACCAAAGTGATGTTGGGGTGACTCTCGGCGGCATGCGTCAGCGCCTGCTGCACCGCCCAGCCGGTCGCGTCGTCGACATGGACAATGCGGCGATGGCTGTGCCCGCCTTCGCGCGTCAGATGCGGCACGCGATTTTCTTCCGGGCCGTCCATGTTGAACGGCACCCCCAGCTCGGTCAGCCGCGCGATCGCGCGCGGCGCGTTTTCGACGACAAACTCAACGGTGGCGCGGTCGTTCAGCCCCGCGCCCGCCACCATCGTATCCTCGATATGACTCTCAAAGGTGTCGCCGGGCTCAAGGACGGCGGCAATCCCGCCCTGCGCCCACGCGGTCGATCCTTCGCTCAGGCCGCCCTTGGCTAGCACGGTGACGTTGAACCGATCGGCAAGGTTCAGCGCCGCGGTCAGGCCGGCGGCGCCGGAACCGATGATCAGAATGTCGGATTGGTGCGTCAAATCAGGGCCCTGTCGGTTCGTGTCGCGCGAAGTCGAGACACCGGGCCGTCAGCATCGTTTCTCGACCTCGCTCGAAACGCACGGCAGACAATCGATCAGCCAGCGCCGGCGCTGGTCAGATTAAGGAACACATCCTCCAGATCGGCTTCCTTGGTCGATACATCGACGATTCCGTAGCCGTCCGCCTGCACCGCCGCCAACACCTGGCCGGCGTTCAGCTTGTCCTTGCGGTAGGTGATTTCCAGCACGCGGTCGCCCTTCAGGTCGATCTTCTGGAAGCTGCCATGGACCGGCGCCGCGGCAATATCGCGGTCGACGGTAACCGCGACGATCTTTTCCTGGGCCATCCCGACCAGCGCGCGCGTCGGTTCATTGGCGATCAGCTTGCCGTGGTTGATGATGGCGATCCGGTCGCATAATTGCTCGGCTTCCTCCAGATAATGGGTGGTCAGCACGACCGTCACGCCGCCCGCGTTCAACTGGCGGACATAATCCCATAATTGCTGGCGCAACTGGATGTCGACGCCGGCGGTCGGCTCGTCGAGCACCAGCACCGGCGGGGCATGCACCATCGCCTTGGCGACCATCAACCGGCGCTTCATGCCGCCCGACAGCGTGCGCGCATAGGCGTTGGCCTTGTCTTCCAGATGCACCGCGCGCAGCAATTCCATCGTCCGCCGCTGCGCTTTGGGCACCCCGTACAGCCCGGCCTGAATTTCGAGCGTTTCAAAGGGGGAGAAAAACGGGTCGAACAGAATTTCCTGATTGACGATACCGATCGACACTTTGGCGTTGCGCGGGTGCTCGTCGATGTCAAAGCCCCAGATCGACGCCGATCCGCTGGTCTTGTTGACGAGGCCCGCAAGGATATTGATCAGCGTTGATTTGCCCGCGCCGTTCGGCCCCAGCAACCCGAAAATCTGGCCGCGTGGCACATCGAACGATACCGCATCGAGCGCGCGCTTGCCGCCTTTGTAGGTCTTGGACAACTGATCGATGGAGATGGCGGCGTCGGTCATATCCGGCAATTAGGCGCGGCAAGCCTATCCGCCAAGGGGCGATTGCCGATTTGGTGTGCGCTTGCTATCCGCTGCATCATGATTCCGCCGCCCCAGATCACCCGTGTCACCACCTCCCGCGTTGCCTGTGATGGCGCGCAGGATGGCATTCCGGCCGCGCTCGGCCATCCGCGCGTCTTTCTGGAGATTGACGATCAGGGCTATGTCGATTGCGGCTATTGCGACCGGCGCTTTGTCCTGATCGGTGGCGCGGCTGACGGCGCCGACCAGACGATGCTGCACGACCATGGCGACGGCGCCGGCCGATGACGGCGCGCCGCGCGGCCTTGGCCGTTCTTCTCCTGCTGGGCGCTGCGGCTGCCCCGCTTCCCCCCGAAAGGACGGCGATGCACCACGCGACCGGGATGTTCGACGTCCAGATCACCCCCGAGGCGCAGGGCGCCGCGCCCGATCAGGGCCTGCCGACCAGCCGGCTGGGCATCGCCAAAAGTTTCAGCGGCGGGATGACCGGCACCGCGACCGGCACCATGCTCGCGGCGGGAACGCCGCAGCCCGGGCAGGTGGCGGGCTATGTCGCGATCGACCAGTTCACCGGATCGGTCGATGGCCATGCCGGGGGTTTCCTGCTGCTCCACCGCGGCACCATGACCAGGGCGGGCGCGGGAGAACTGTCGGTCATCATCGCGCCCGACAGCGGCACGGGCGGGCTCGCTGGTATCACCGGCAGCCTGTCGATCGATATCCGCGACGGCAAGCATTTCTATGACCTTGCCTACATGCTGCCGGCGCACGGCTGAGCATCCACCATTTACGGCGGCGATGCGGGCCCCTATCTGTTGGGCATGACCAGTGCTGCAGACCCCCGCGCGTTCCTGTACCGCGCCGACGCCCTTGATCCTGATACCGCGCTGTCGCTGACCGCCGACGCGCTTGGCCGCGCCGATGATGGCGAGCTGTATCTGCAATATCGCCGGGCAGAAGCGTTTGGCTTCGATGACGGCCGGCTCAAGACGGCAAGCTATGATACGCAGTCGGGCTTTGGCCTGCGCGCGGTGTCGGGCGAAATGACGGCGTTTGCGCACGCCAACGAAATTTCCGCCGATGCCATTCGTCGGGCGTCCGGGACAATGGCGCTGATCGATCCGGCCACCGGGCCGCGCGCCGCGCCGCCCCCGCGCACCAACCGGCATCTTTATACCGATGCCGATCCGCTCGATCTGGTCCCGTTCGCCGACAAGGTGAATCTGTGCCAGACCATCGATGCGGCGGCGCGCGCCCGTGATCCGCGCGTGGCGCAGGTTTCGGTGTCGCTGATGGGATCGTGGAGCGTGGTGGAAATTGTCCGCCCCGACGGTTTTGTCGCCACCGATATCCGCCCGCTCGTCCGGCTCAACGTGTCCATCGTGGTCGAACAGAATGGGCGGCGCGAAACCGGCAGCTTCGGGCTGGGCGGGCGCTATCTCTATGACGATCTGATGCAGCCCGATACCTGGCACCGGGCGATCGATGAAGCGCTGGCGCAAGCGATCGTCAATCTCGATTCGGTCGCGGCCCCGGCGGGGGAGATGACGGTGCTGCTTGGCCCCGGCTGGCCCGGCATCCTGCTCCACGAAGCGATCGGCCACGGGCTTGAAGGCGATTTCAACCGCAAGGGCACCAGCGCCTTTTCGGGCCGCATCGGCGAACGCGTGGCGGCCGCTGGTGTCACGGTCGTCGACGACGGATCGATCGCCAACCGGCGCGGATCGCTCAGTATCGATGATGAAGGCACGCCGACGCAGGAAAACATCCTGATCGAAGACGGGATTCTGAAGGGGTATATTCAGGACCGGCTCAACGCGCGGCTGATGGGGGTTGCGCCCACCGGCAATGGCCGGCGCGAAAGCTTTGCGCATGCGCCAATGCCGCGGATGACCAACACCTTCATGCGCGCCGGCCGCGACAACCCCGCCGAGCTGCTGTCGCGGGTCAAAAAGGGTATTTTCGCCAAAAGCTTTGGCGGCGGCCAGGTCGATATCGTGTCGGGCAAGTTCGTGTTCAGCTGCACCGAGGCCTATCTGATCGAAAATGGCCGGCTGGGCGCGCCGATCAAGGGCGCGACGCTGATCGGCGATGGTCCCAGCGTGCTGACCCGGGTGACCGGCATTGGCGATGACATGGCGCTCGACGAAGGCGTCGGCATGTGCGGCAAGGGCGGGCAGAGCGTGCCCGCCGGCGTCGGTCAGCCGACCTTGCTGGTTGATGGGCTGACGGTCGGCGGGACCGCGGTATAGCCGCGAAGGTCGCGATCACGCCCCGCTGACCGGCGATACGCCCCGTCCCCTCCCGACGGTTCCGGCATCGATCGGCACGATGACGGGCTTGCGCGGCGCCGACGCAATGTGGTTATCATTGGCCGGGAAGTTGCGGCGGATCGGCCAGGCGCGTCAATCAGGGCAAAAATCATGGCGGCATTCTTCACGGCGATTGATGATACGCACCGCGCCTTTATGGCCAAGCAGCCGGTGTTCTTCGTGGCGACCGCCGCGCCCGGGTGCCGCATCAACCTGTCCCCCAAGGGGATGGATGTCTTCCGGGTGCTTGGCCCCAACCGGGTCGCCTATCTCGATCTGGGCGGATCGGGGAACGAAACCCAGGCGCATCTGTCGGTCGACGGGCGCATCACCATCATGTTCTGTGCGTTCGACAATCCCGCGCTGATCCTGCGCCTCTATGGTCGCGGCAGCTTTATCGGCGTCGATGATCCCGGTTTTGAGGCGATGATGGTCGATTTTCCGCGCCTGCCGGGGATGCGCCAGATTTTTGTCGTCGAGGTTGACAGTTTGCAGACAAGTTGTGGCTGGGCGGTGCCGCGGATGACGCTTGAGCGCGAACGCGACACGCTGGTGAAATTCCACCGCCAGCAAGACCCCGAGGAACGGCTGGCGCGGATTGCCGAGCGCAACAAGAGCATCGACGGCCTGCCGGTGGTCGTACAGCAATCGCTTTATATCGGCGCCGATTGATGGCGCTGGTCGAACTCGGCCGATTCAACCGCAACGAAGCCAGCATCATCATCGGCCGGCTCGATTCCGACGGGATCGACGCCGTCGCCTTTGATGGCAATGCCAGCATCGCCGATGGCAGCTATTTCCTTATTCCGGTGCGGGTGATGGTCGATGCCGACGATCTGGCGGCCGCGCGCGCGATTATTGACGCGGCAGAGCGCTAAGCGCGCGCCCATCGCTGCCTGTTTTTCGGGCAGTTGTTCGCAACTGCACAAAAATTTACCTTCGTTTAACATTTTGTGACAGCGAAGCGCTGGAAAACCGGCGTTTTCGACTCTGGCACGCCCTTTGCTGATATGTTCTGGGATCATTTGCTGCACAGCGGCAAACGGCCATCAGGCAAGGGGGAATTCGAGTGAAACTTGTCATCGCCATTATCAAGCCGTTCAAGCTCGATGAAGTGCGTGAAGCGCTGACCGGGATCGGGGTCGCGGGCATGACCGTGACCGAAGTAAAGGGCTTTGGCCGCCAGAAGGGCCAGACCGAAATCTACCGGGGCGCCGAATACACCACCAACATGGTGCCCAAGATCAAGATCGAGGTCGTCTGCGCGACCGATCTTGCCGACCGCGTGGTCGAGACAATTCAGGCAGCGGCCAATACGGGCGCCATCGGCGACGGCAAGATTTTCGTGCTCGATGTGGGCCAGGCGGTGCGCATCCGCACCGGCGAAACCGACCAGACCGCGCTGTGAGTGCCGGGGCTATGAAAGGGGCAATGATGAAGCTTGAGACGAAATTGTCCGGTAACTTTTCCGGTAACTTTTCCGGGAAATTGGCAGGACTGGGCATGGCAACCGCGTCGCTGGTGGCGGCGATGCCCGCCTGGGCCCAGGACGCGGCGGTCGAAGCGCCCAAAGCAGTGGTCGACAAGGGCGATACCGCATGGATGATGGTATCGACCATTTTGGTGCTGATGATGATCCTGCCGGGCCTGGCATTGTTCTATGGTGGCCTTGTTCGCACCAAGAACATGCTGTCGGTCATGACGCAGATTGGGGCCGTGACTGCCCTGACGATGCTGATCTGGGTGATGTGGGGCTATACAGAAGCCTTTGGTCCCGACGCCCCGGGGATGCTCAAGCCTTATGTTTCCGGCTTTGGCAAATTGTTCCTTGCGGGCGTTACTCCGGCTTCGACCGCGGCAACCTTTTCCGCCGGTTTCGAAATTCCCGAATATGTGTTCATTTGCTTCCAGATGACCTTTGCGGCGATCACCGTGGCGCTGGTGCTGGGCTCGGTCGTCGAACGGATCAAGTTTTCGGCGGTGATGGTCTTCGCCGCCGTGTGGCTGACAATCGTCTATTTCCCGGTGGCGCATATGGTTTGGGCGGCCGGTGGCCGGTTCTTCGACATGGGTGCGCTTGATTTCGCCGGTGGGACGGTGGTTCACATCAACGCCGGCGTTTCGGCGCTGGTTGCGGCCATCATGCTCGGCAAACGGCACGGCTACCCGACCGAACGAATGGCACCGCATTCGCTGGTGATGACCGGGATCGGTACCGGATTGCTGTGGGTTGGCTGGTTCGGCTTCAACGCCGGCTCGGCGCTCGAAGCCAATGGCTCGGCCGGTCTTGCGATGATCAATACCTTTGTGGCGACGGCGTCCGCTGGCCTGTTCTGGATGCTCGCCGAACGCGTCTCCGGGCATAAGGGATCGGCGCTGGGCTTTTGTTCCGGGATCATTGCCGGGCTGGTGGCGGTAACGCCGGCGGCGGGCAATTCGGGCCCGTTTGGTGCGATCATCCTGGGCGCCGTCGCCAGCATCATCTGCTTCATTGCCGCAACCGTGATCAAGCCAAAGCTCGGCTATGACGACTCGCTCGATGCGTTTGGCATCCACGGCGTGGGCGGCATCGTTGGCGCTATCGGCACCGGCATCGTCAATGACGCGATGTTTGGCGGCCCCGCCAATGGCGGCAAGGCAATGGGCGAACAGCTGATGATCCAGTTGATCACCGTCGGGTCGACCATCGCGGTTGCGGCGATCGGTACCGTGATTGCCATCCTTGTTGCCAAAGCACTGACCGGCGGCCGGGTATCGCCCGA
>JAIELC010000028.1 GCA_019753375.1 Sphingomonas sp. | reverse complement strand
GCTCGACAATAGCGCGGCCAATGCCGTTCGCCCCGGCCGTTACAATGATGCGGTGTCCGTGCATGCCGCCCTGCCCTGTCCGCCTTGATGGCGGCCTTGTCAGCCGCAGTGTAGCGTTGCTTGGGGGCGGCCGCCAGCGTCGCATCGACGATCTGGCCGCTCCCTTCCCATGAACCTGCGAGATGGCTCGCCGGTGACGAGATACCCGCGTTCCTTAATCTGCTGGTCGAAGTCGACGAATACCGCATCAAGCGCACCCGCCTTGATCAGCTTCTCGTGGAACAGCCGGATCGTGTTGGCAGCGGGCGTCTGAGCGCTCGGATCGAAGCCCAGGATGCGCAGTCAGCTCAGTCGGTCGCGGACCGGATATACTGTCCAGGCGTCAGCCATGTTGTTCCGCGCCGCCGGCAATCGCTTCAGATGTTTCGACGATCCAGACAATTCGGCTCGACGCATCACCACCTTCAGTCAGAGAAAATCAATCGGATCAGGCCGGAAATGTCGAGGGGTTGTTGGTGGTGCGCATCTCATTGATCGACTGGGAGCGCGCGCAAATCCACCTTGCCGACCCGACTCATCCCGGTCCGGCAGCTTGTATTTCTGATCTATCAATTCCCTGATGCACCCAGATGCTCGCGCCCGCCCGACGAACGCCAGTGATCGCAACTTATCGTTATCGGGAGCCTTCATAACCACATGTACCTGACGGTAAACAGACAGATAATCTGCATAATTCCATTCGCGGTAATGGTTCATTCAGTTCGACAAATGTTATTCTAGGTGCCGCTCCAACCCATCTTAGCCATGCACCAATTCCCTGGTGTCGCAACAAGATTGGAGTATCCCATGAACCGTAAGTTTCTCACCACGCTTGCCGCGACGGCAGGCCTTGCCGTTGCCGCCGCCGCCATGGTCACCGCACCGGCCATGGCCGTCATCCCCACCTCGACTTCGGCTGTGAATACCGATGAACAAGGCATCGCGCTCCATGGTTACGACGCGGTTGCCTATTTCACTGTCGGAAAACCGACCCAGGGCGACGCCCGCTTCAAGGCGAGCTACAACGGCGCGACCTATTTGTTCGCGACCGCGGAAAACCAACACAAGTTCCAGGCCAACCCCGCCGCATTTGCCCCCCAATATGGCGGGTTCTGCGCCATGGGCGTCGCGCTTGAAAAGAAGCTCGATGGCGACCCCAATGTCTGGAAGATTGTTGGCGGCAAGCTTTACCTCAACGTCAACCAAGACGTTTCCGTCGCTTGGAACCGCGACATTCCTGGCAATCTCGCCCGGGCCAATGAGAACTGGCCGACGATCAAGAACCAGACTCCGGAATCGCTGAACTGAGCATCCACCCACCCCACCGGTCCGGACAAATCCCCGGCGCCACAGACCCATGAAAACTAACAAGGAGTTCCCCCAGTGAATATTTCACGTTCCGCATTCCTCGCGGGTATCGTCGCGACCGCCATGGTCGGGCTGGCGAGCGAGGCTTCCGCCCAGAGCAAACCGGCAAGAGAGAAGTGCTACGGCATTTCGCTCGCGGGGCATAACGATTGCTCGGCTGGGCCGGGCACCTCATGCGCAGGAACCTCTAAGGTCAATTACGAAGGCGATGCCTGGAAGCTGGTACCCAAGGGCACTTGCACCACCATCAAGTCGCCGACGTCACCGACTGGCTACGGTCACATCTCCGCCTTCAAAGAAGTGCGGCGCTGAACCATGGGCACGGCGGCAGCTCCCTACCCTGCGGCGAGCGCTTCGGGTCGTACCTTTGCATCCGGATTGCCGCCGGTTGCCTCAGGTACTGGGCTTCCGTCATCGGTCGGCCTCGGGCTACGCTTTGAACATGGCGATGCATGGTCGCAGAGCGTACCCGAGGTCGGCTTTGCCGAAATTCATGCTGAAAACTTCATGATGGCGGGTGGCCCGGCGCTGGCACTTCTCGATTCCGTTGCTGCGGCCTATCCGATTTCGCTTCACGGGGTCGCACTATCGCTTGGCGGATCCGACCCGCTAGATGGGGAGCACCTCGCAAGGCTCGCGGCGCTTGTTGCCAGGATTGCGCCTGCTTCCTTCTCCGAACACCTCGCCTGGTCGAGCCACAACGGGATATATTTCAATGACCTCCTTCCGGTGGCCTATGACAATGCGACTCTGAGGCGTGTGGTGTCGCACATCGATAAGACCCAGGAGGCACTCAGCATGCCGCTGCTGCTGGAAAATCCTTCGACTTACGTCACTCACGTATCGGATGACTGGGAAGAGGTCGAGTTTCTAACAGAAATTGCGCGCCGCAGCGGCTGCGGCCTCCTGCTCGATGTCAACAATGTCCAGGTTTCTGCGACCAATCATCGCATATCACCGGTGGACTATATCAACCGGTTTCCGCTCCATCTCGTGGGCGAGATCCATATCGCCGGACACGAGCAGCAAGAGGATTCTCTCGGAATGCCGGTGCTTATCGACAGCCATGGGGCGCCAGTAGCTGAGAGTGTTTGGCGCCTACTCGACCAAGCCCTTGCAATCGCAGGGCCCCGCCCGGTCCTGCTTGAACGCGACAACGATGTCCCCAGTCTGTCGGAGCTGGCATTTGAGCTGTGCAGGATCAGGGAAGCATTGAACAGAGCAGAGATCTGCCATGTCCGCGTCTGACGAGTTCGCCCAGGCCTTGCTCAATCCGGAGAACCCCGTCCCGCCCATGATCGTCGCGGTGGGCAACCGCTTCGACATCTACCGCAACAATGTATTTACCAGCCTCACGGAAGCGCTGTCGAAGACCTTCCCGGTGGTTGAGGCAATGGTTGGTGAGGAGTATTTCGCGGCCATGGCGCGCGCCTTTGTTAGGCAGGCACCGCCAAGGAGCCCGATTCTTGCCGATTTCGGCGCAGGGTTTTCCGACTTCATCGGGAGCTTAACGCCCTTGGTCGACTATCCCTACCTTGCCGATCTCGCGCGACTGGAGTGGGCAAGACTTGAGGTGATGCGCGCAGCAGATGGATCGTCTGACGAAACTGCTGCTGCGCGCACCACTGAACCGGAGGCAGTCGTTGAGACAGCGCTTGCGCTGTCCCCCTCTGCACGGTTGCTCGTCTCCGACCATCCGTTCGCTTCGCTCTGGCGCTTGCATCAAGACCCAGAAGCGCTCGAGGGACTTGAATGGGCTGGCGAGCAGCTGATCGTCTTTCGCAGCGAGAACGGGCTCATTCATGCGCCTTTGTCGTTGTCCGAGTACCAGTTTTTACAAGCGCTGTCCGACTATCCCACTATTGGCGACGGCCTGATGGCCCAGTCCGACCCCGACGCGGCCGCAGTTCTGCTGCGCAGCGCACTCTACCTGTTGCGGGCAGGAGCCCTTGTCTCCCGGCCAAGTCCCGCGCTCATGTCTTGAAAGGAATACATCATGTCTGACAATCAGTTGTCCAAAAATATGGGGCAACTTCCCGTTGCCCGTGGCACGCTTTCCAGCCTTATCCAGCTCCTGCTTCGCGGCGGCCTGGCCGGAATCTTCTGGTCGTCCGCGCGAACCAAGGTCGAAGGTATGCTGACGGTCTCGGAGAACACCACTTATCTGTTCGCAGAGGAGTATCGGGTTCCTATCCTATCGCCGGAGTTCGCCGCACACCTTGCGACCTATGCCGAACACCTTCTTCCCCTGCTGCTTATCGCAGGGCTCGGCACCCGTTTTGCAGCCTTGGGGCTGCTTGTCATGACTCTGGTCATCCAGATCTTTGTCTATCCAAATGCACTCCTGTCGACGCACCTTGGCTGGATGGCCCTGGCCGCGGCGATCATGGTTTATGGTCCTGGCCGGTTCGCGGTCGATCATCTGCTGGTTGGCAGACGGCCGTGACCGGATGGTTCCCCGCCCGATCCCGGCATTGTTGACCAAGGTATCAACCCCGCCCAGCTCGTCGATTGCCGCGCCGATAAAACCCCGCACCGCCGCCATATCCCCGCAATCGGCGTGCCGGAACCATGCTGCGCCACCCAGATCGGCCGCCAATGCACTGCCCGCCATGTCGTCAATGTCGCAAAATGCCACACGCGCGCCGTCGGCGGCAAAGCGCTCGACAATAGCGCGGCCAATGCCGTTCGCCCCGGCCGTTACAATGATGCGGTGTCCGTGCATGCCGCCCTGCCCTTGCTGTTGAAATTATCGCTTGTTCCAATGGCAATGCCGCATCGTCTGATTTGTTTAAAGCCCGGTTTGGCCCGACGGCGCCGGCAATCTGCACAGCCTTGAATCGCGGCCACCGATCGATAGGCTGCGCAATCTTATCTGCCTTCCTCTCATCAAGGCTCTTGCTCATGCCCGGTCGCAACCACCGGACGCCGTTTATTCTGGCTACGATCTTCATCGACGCGATGGGGTTCGGCCTCGTCATGCCGGTATTGCCGCAATTGCTGATGCGGATCGGCGGGCTCAATTTGTCGCAGGCAATCAATGTCGGATCTTGGATGGGGCTGGCCATGGCGCTCGCCACCTTTTTCGCCGCGCCGATTATTGGCAATGCGAGCGACCGGTTTGGGCGGCGTCCGCTGCTGTTGCTCGCGCTTGGGCTGCTGGCGATCGATTATATGGTGATGGCGGCCGCCAACAGCCTGACCGTCTTGTTCATCAGCCGAACGCTGTCGGGCGGATTTGGCGGCAGCTATGGTGCAGCGCAAGCGGCGCTTGCCGATACGACAAAGCCAGAAGAGCGGGCAAAAACATTCGGCTTTGTGAGCGCGGCCTTTGGCGTTGGCTTTGTCATCGGGCCGGCGATCGGCGGTCTGCTGGGTGAACTCGGAGACCGGGCACCCTTTATCGCCGCTGCCATTCTGGCTGGCACCAATTTCATCTATGGCATCATCTTTTTTCCGGAGACGTTGCCAGCCGATCGCCGTCGCGGCTTCGACTGGCGGCGCGCCAATCCGCTGGGGGCGTTGCGCGCAGCGCGCGCAGTGCCGGGTATGATGGCAGCGGCCACGGTGCTGGTCCTGTGGCAGATCGCCAGTCTCGTCTATCCCATCACCTGGAGCTTTTATGCGATTGCGGCTTTTGGCTGGTCGCCAAGGATGATCGGTGCGAGTCTGGCCGTGGTTGGTATCACCATTGCGATAAGCCAGACTTTTATAACAGGCCCCGCGGTAAAGCGCTTTGGTGAACGCGATGCAGCAACCATCGGCCTGATTGCCGCGATCTCAGGGTTCCTGATGTACGCCTTTGCGCGAACGACATTGATGGCGTTTGTGCCGATGATTGCGATCAGTCTGCAATCACTCGTCCAGCCCAGCCTGATGGCCATGCTTAGCCGCCGTGCGACGCCAGAGACGCAGGGCGAGGTGCAGGGCATCGCGGCAATGGCGATGGGGATTGGATCGGTGGTGGCGCCCCTCTTGCTCACCCAACCGCTGGCGTGGTTCACCAGCCCGGCATCTGACGTTTATTTCCCCGGTGCGGCGTTTGTGGTGGCGGCCGCAATGGCGATGTTGGCGCTGATCAGGCTGAGAGCGTTGCCGCGCGCGGTGCCGGGATAGGGTGGCCGGGAAATGACTGCTCGTGGCCCATTGGCAGACATGGCCCATGCTCGCGTGCTGGACAGAAGACTTGGGAACATGGCCTGCCATAATCCGCCAATCCCAGCCCCATCCCGAGCTAAATCCCCCCTGCTACAACTGCGCGCCCTTCGGCTTCGAGCTTGGCGGTAATGTCGGCAATACAGGCGTCGACCAGCGCTTGCTCGGTCGCGCGGACGACGAAATTCGCGCCTACCTTGCCTTCGCGAAAGAATGGGTAGCTGCCGATAGCGACCCCCGCATGCGCCTTTTCAGCCGTCCGGAGCAATT
Source organism: Sphingomonas sp. (assembly GCA_019753375.1). Classification (GTDB taxonomy): domain Bacteria; phylum Pseudomonadota; class Alphaproteobacteria; order Sphingomonadales; family Sphingomonadaceae; genus Sphingomonas. Next base: position 12,344 of record JAIELC010000028.1, on the reverse strand, counting down.
CAGCGACTTCACTTTCGGCAACCCAGCAACCGATCGTGCCGCTCAGCACCGGCAAGCCGCCTTCTAGGGTGCCCGTCAGCGCATCGAGCATCCCGGCGGTGATATGCGGCACACCCGCCATCACGAAAATGTTGCCGACCCGAATGCCAGGGGCGCCGGACATTCGGTTTTCGATCAGGTCGGCGCCCTCGGGCACGCGCGCCATGCGTTTGCGGGCCTCCGTCAAGCCGCCCCGCGTTGCATAATATCCCTCGAGGACGGCCAGCGCGCGCGGGTGATGAATGACATCGACCCCCAGCGCCTCGGCAATGGCATCGACAGTAATGTCGTCATGCGTGGGGCCGATACCGCCGGTTGTGAACAAGTAATCATTGCGCGTGCGCAGCAGGTTGACTGCCTCGACAATCGCTTCGGTCCGGTCTGCCACAACGCGGACTTCGGCGAGGCGGATGCCCTGGACATTCAGCCACGTCGCGATCTGCGCGACATTCTTGTCCTGCGTCCGGCCCGAGAGAATCTCGTCACCGATCACCACCAATGCGGCCGTCCATATACGTGTTGTCATGGGACGATCGCATAGCGGGTTGCACCCCCCTCGCAAAGCCCGGCCTTAGTCGTTATGTTAATGCCATGACCGAATATCTGACCGTGACAAATGCTGACACGCCGATGGCCCGCACCGGCGCCATCAAGCTCCATGGCCCGGAAGGGTTTGACGGGATGCGCGCTGCTGGCCAGCTCGCCGCGCGCACGCTCGACATGCTGGCGCCGCACGTGGTGCCGGGGGTTTCGACCGAAGAGCTTGATAGGTTGGTACGCGAATTCATCATCGCGGGCGGCGGCGTGCCGGCAACGATCGGCTATCGCGGCTATACCCATAGCTGCTGCATCTCGATCAACCATGTCGTCTGCCACGGCATCCCCAGCGAAAAACTGCTGAAGGATGGCGACATCGTCAATATCGACGTGACCCCCATTATGGACGGGTGGCATGGGGATACCAGCCGGATGTTTTTGGTTGGTGATGTGCCGATCAAGGCGAAGCGGCTGGTGGATGTGACGTACGAAGCGCTGATGCTGGGGATTGAACAGGCGCGGCCCGGCAATCGCATGGGCGATGTCGCGCACGCGATCCAGAGCCATGCCGAAAAGCACCGCTACGGCGTCGTCCGCGATTTCTGCGGTCACGGCGTGGGGCGCCTGTTCCACGATGCGCCCGAAGTCGTCCATGTCGGCCGCCCCGGTACCGGACCAGAGCTGCGCCCGGGCATGTTCTTCACGATCGAGCCGATGATCAACATCGGCCGCCCCGACGTGAAGGTGCTCGATGATGGCTGGACGGCGGTAACACGGGATCGGTCGCTGTCGGCGCAGTTCGAGCATTCGATCGGCATCACCGAGGATGGCTGCGAGATCTTTACCAAAAGCCCGACCGGCATGGATCGCCCGCCTTATTGAGCACCGGCCGTATTAATCACCGGGCGTGCCGAAAAAACGGGCAGCCTGTGATGGCCTGCCCGGACCTTGGGCATCACCGCCAGACGCGGGCGACAAGAGGCGCTGCTTTCTCAAGCGCTTTAGCCCCTCGCCCGACTGGCACGGTTGTTGTAACGTTGCGGGACAATAATCGACGGGCCGCTCGACGGCCTTGGGGCGAGGATACAGGTGGCGTGAAAAAGATCGAAGCAATCATCAAGCCGTTCAAGCTCGATGAAGTGAAGGAAGCGCTGCACGAAGTGGGCGTCAGCGGGATCACCGTCACCGAAGCCAAGGGCTTTGGCCGGCAAAAGGGGCATACCGAGCTGTACCGCGGCGCCGAATATGTCGTTGATTTCCTGCCCAAGGTGAAGCTGGAAGTCGTGGTGGATGACGCCATGGCCGACCGCGTGGTGGAAGCAATCGCCGCCGCCGCCCAGACCGGGCGGATTGGCGACGGCAAGATTTTCGTGATCCCGGTTGAAACGGTGCTGCGTATCCGCACCGGCGAACGCGACGAAAACGCAATTTGACGCAGCGCAGCATTATGTGAACAATATCGTTTGCGCCGCACAATGATTCTCCGGCCTGCCGGATAAAGAACACAAACAGAAAGGGCTCGTTTGCCATGGCCAACACCGCCGCCAGCGTTTTGCAAAAGATAAAAGACGAAGAAATTGAATGGGTCGATCTTCGCTTCACCGATCCCAAGGGGAAGTGGCAGCATCTGACAATGGTTGCTGGCGTCATTGGCGAAGACGAACTGACCGATGGTCTGATGTTCGACGGATCGTCGATCGCGGGCTGGAAGGCGATCAACGAATCCGACATGATCCTGAAGCCCGATCTGGACGCCGTCTATGTCGATCCGTTTTCGGCCACGCCGATGATGATCGTGTTTTGCGACATCGTGGAGCCATCGACCGGCGAACTCTATTCGCGCGATCCGCGGTCCACGTCGAAGCGTGCCGAGGCCTATCTGAAGGCAACCGGTGTGGGCGACACCATCTATGTCGGCCCCGAAGCCGAGTTCTTCATGTTCGACGATGTCCAGTTTGAGAACAGCTACGCCGCGAGCTATTACAAGATTGACGACATCGAATTGCCGACCAACACCGGCAAGGCATTGGAGGGCGGCAATCTTGGCCACCGGCCACGCGCCAAGGGCGGCTATTTCCCGGTCGCCCCCGTCGACTCCGCTGTCGATATTCGCGCCGAAATGGTGTCGACGATGATCGAAATGGGCTTGCCCTGCGACAAGCATCACCATGAAGTGGCAGCCGCCCAGCACGAACTGGGCCTGACGTTCGGCACGCTGGTTGAAACCGCCGACCGCATGCAGATTTACAAATATGTCGTCCACCAGGTCGCCGCCGCTTATGGCAAGACCGCAACGTTTATGCCCAAGCCGATCAAGGAAGATAACGGGTCGGGCATGCACACGCACATGTCGATCTGGCAGTCGGGCAACCCGCTATTTGCCGGCAACGGCTATGCCGGCCTGTCGGACATGTGCCTGTACTTTATCGGCGGCGTCATCAAGCACGCCAAGGCGTTGAACGCCTTCACCAACCCGACCACCAACAGCTACAAAAGGCTGGTGCCTGGCTATGAAGCGCCAGTGCTGCTGGCCTATTCCAGCCGCAACCGTTCGGCATCGTGCCGTATCCCGTACGGGACCGGCAGCAAGGCCAAGCGCGTTGAATTCCGCTTCCCCGATGCGCTGGCCAACCCGTATCTTTGCTATGCGGCGCTGCTGATGGCCGGTCTGGACGGTATCCAGAACCGGATCCATCCGGGGGATCCGATGGACAAGAACCTGTATGATCTGCCGCCAGCCGAGCTGGAATTGGTGCCAACCGTCTGCGGGTCGCTGCGCGAAGCGCTCGACTCACTTGAAGCCGATTTCGACTTCCTGCTGAAGGGCGATGTGTTCACCAAGGATCAGATCGACGCGTATATCGAACTGAAGCGCGAAGACGTGGCCCGTTGGGAAATGACGCCAAGCCCGGTCGAATATGACATGTATTATTCGAGCTGACCGGCCCGAATAACGCACCAGCAAAAAAGGGCGTCCGGTTCGATCCGGGCGCCCTTTTTGTTTGATCCGACTTCGTTGCCAATCGGCCGGGAACTGCCCGGTTGGGGAATAGCCCAACCGGGCGATGCCGCCGTCAATCAGGCCAGATCGTAGCGATCAGCCATCATCACCTTGTCCCAGGCGGCGACAAAGTCATGCACGAATGATGCCTGTGCATCGCTGCTGCCATAGACTTCGGCAACGGCGCGCAGGACCGAATTCGACCCGAAGATCAGGTCTACGCGGGTGCCCGTCCATTTATGGGCGCCGGTCGCACGATCCTGCCCGACAAAATTATCAGTGGAGCCGGCGGTCGGTTGCCACTGGGTATTGGGATCGAGCAGATTGACGAAAAAGTCGTTCGTCAGGGTGCCCGGCCGATTGGTCAGAACACCATGATCGGTACCACCGAAATTGGCGCCCAGCACGCGGAGCCCCCCGACCAGGACCGTCATTTCAGGCGCCGACAGCGTCAGCAACTGTGCCCGGTCGACGAGTAGTTCTTCCGCCGAAACGCTGTGACCGTCGCGGAGATAGTTGCGGAACCCGTCGGCAGTAGGTTCAAGCGGGGCAAAGCTATGCGCGTCGGTTTGCTCTTGGGTGGCATCGGTGCGTCCGGGCGTGAAGGGCACGTTGACATGATGCCCGGCCTTTCGGCTTGCTTCTTCAATGGCAGCGCAGCCGCCCAGCACGATCAGATCGGCCAGCGACACCTTTTTACCGCCCGACGCCGCCGCGTTGAAATCGGTCTGGATCGATTCCAGCGCATCCAAAACCGTTGCCAGTTCTGCGGGCTGGTTGACTTCCCAGTCCTTTTGCGGCGCGAGGCGGATCCGCGCGCCATTGGCACCGCCGCGCTTGTCGCTGCCGCGGAAGGTGGACGCCGAAGCCCATGCTGTCGTCACCAATTGCGCCACCGACAGACCCGATGCGAGGATTTTGGTCTTCAGCGCATCGATATCATTGCTATCAATCAGCGCGTAGTCGGCCGCGGGAACAGGATCCTGCCAGATCAGCACTTCGGCAGGTACCAGCTTGCCCAGATAGCGCGGGCGCGGGCCCATGTCGCGATGCGTCAGCTTGTACCAGGCCCTCGCAAACGCGTCCGCAAACTCCGCCGGGTTCTGATGGAAGTGCCGTGAAATCTTTTCATAGGCGGGGTCCATGCGCATCGCCATGTCAGCGGTCGACATCATCGGGGCGTGGCGCTTGGTTGGATCATGCGCATCGGGAACGGTATTTTGCGCTTCCGGGTTTTTCGGTGTCCATTGCTGGGCGCCCGCCGGGCTGTGGGTGAGTTCCCATTCATAGCCAAACAGCGTGTCGAAATAGCTATTGTCCCAGCTGATCGGCGTCGCGGTCCAGGCACCTTCAAGGCCGCTGGTGATCGTGTCACCGCCCTTGCCGGTGCCAAAGCTGTTCTTCCAGCCCAGCCCCATTTCTTCGATCGGCGCGCCTTCCGGCTCTGGCCCGACGAATTCGGCCGGGTTCGCGGCACCATGCGTTTTGCCAAAAGTGTGGCCGCCCGCGACCAAAGCGACGGTCTCGTAATCGTCCATCGCCATGCGCGCAAAAGTTTCGCGAATGTCATGGGCCGATAGCAAGGGATCGGGATTGCCGTTCGGACCTTCCGGATTGACGTAAATCAGCCCCATCTGGACAGCCGCCAACGGATTATCGAGCTCGCGGTCTCCTTTGTAGCGTTGATCGTCGAGCCATTTGCCTTCCGGACCCCAGTAAATATCCTCTTCAGGTTCCCAGATGTCGGCACGACCGCCAGCGAAACCAAAGGTCTTAAACCCCATCGAATCGAGCGCCACGTTGCCCGCCAGCACCATCAGGTCGGCCCAGGACAGCTTGCGCCCATATTTCTGCTTGATCGGCCACAACAACCGGCGCGCCTTGTCGAGATTGCCATTGTCCGGCCAGCTGTTGAGCGGGGCAAAACGCTGGGTGCCGGCACCCGCGCCGCCGCGACCATCGCCGATGCGATAGGTGCCAGCGCTGTGCCATGCCATGCGAATGAAGAACGGCCCGTAATGCCCGTAATCGGCCGGCCACCATGCTTGCGAATCGGTCATCAGCGCGGTCAGATCGGCAACCACGGCATCCAGATCGAGTGTCTTGAATTCATCGGCATAGTTGAACGTCTTACCCAGCGGATCGGCGGCGGGCGGGTTCTGGTGCAAAATCTTCAAGTTGAGCTGATTCGGCCACCACTCGCGATTGGACATCCCCCAGATCACGGCGGTGCGGCTGGTTCCGTGCATCACGGGGCACTTAGCTTCGACGTTCATAAACTCTCCTATGCGGGCTGAAGTGGCTGTCTTTTCACGGAGGCTAACCATTCACGATTGATCGATCCAATCGATTTTATGATATTGACTTATTGATTCTGCCATCAAGAGAATCATTAAGCGTGGGCGCCACGCGAACTGCCAGACTGCCTCAGTCTGTGCCGCTGGCGAAGCGACGAAAACAATGGCATTGAACCATCGTGATCGTCATCCCGACAGCTCCCTGGCTGCATTATGTCTTTGATCTGGCAGCTTGGGCAACCGCCGCGTTGGGAGCCCGCTGGGTTTTCCGATATCGTAAAGCGGCGGTTGAGCGGCTCGCGCGACAAACCGCACCCAGCTATTTTTTGGCGCTTGCGATCGGGGCGGGTTTTGGTGCCTGGGCATTCGGATCGGTGAACTCGCTGCGTTTCGCCCATCCCACCTTGTCGCACAGCATTGCGGGGGCGCTGGCGGGCGGAATCGTTGCCGTTGAAGTCTGGAAGTGGCGCGCTGGCGTGCGCAGCTCGACGGGCGGCGCTTTCGTCATCCCATTATGCCTGGGCATAATGGTGGGCCGGATCGGCTGTCTGTTCGCCGGGATTGCCGACGATACCTATGGCGTCGCCACCACGCTGCCATGGGGTGTCGATCTGGGTGATGGCATCGCGCGGCATCCCGTGGAAATCTATGAATCGCTTGCGATGGCGGCGTTTCTGGGGTGCTATTGGCGTGCCTTGTCGAACGGGAGCAACTGGGCTGTGAAGCATGGCTTTCATGCTTTTGTCCTTGCCTATGCCGTGCAGCGATTTTGTTGGGAATTCTTCAAACCCTATCCCCCGTTGATTGGACCATTAAACCTGTTCCACCTGTTGATGATCGGACTTGCCGCCTATGCCATCACCTGGATCGCCCGCACACACGCAGACGCGGGAGCCATCATTGCTGCCTGACGATGACCGGACCGAACATTGCACGCCTGAGCATTACACGGCCGGGCATCACTCGGACGGGCATCACGACGCTGCGCATGGCGTTATCGAGCGCAAGACCGCTCCCTATATCTTCCACGGCCAGACCACGAGTCTGTGCGAGATCTGTCTGGTGCCCGTGCCGGCCAAGATCATCATCGAGGATGATCGCGTCTTTTACCTGAAGCGTTGCCGCGATCACGGCGTGCAAAAGACGATAATCAGCGATGACCTGCCCTATTGGCGGCAGCAAAAACTATGGCTGAAACCCGGGGACCGACCGCTGCACACGCAAAGCCGGACCGAGCATGGCTGCCCCTTTGATTGTGGTCTGTGCCCGGACCATGAACAGCATAGCTGTCTGGCGATCGTGGAAATCAATGCGGCGTGCAATCTGGCATGCCCGGTATGTTTTGCCGACGCACAGGATGTGCATGGCAGCCATCTGCCCGTGGCCACAGTTGAAGCGATGCTGGACGCTCTGGTCGCCAGCGAAGGCGAGCCTGACCTGGTCCAGATTTCGGGCGGCGAGCCCACGATTCATCCTGATTTCTTTGCGATTCTGGACGCCGCGAAGGCGCGCCCGATCCGCCATATCATGATCAACACCAACGGCGTTCGCATTGCGCAGGATGCGGCATTCGTCGACCGGCTTGCGACCTATGCGCCCGCGCTGGAAGTTTATCTGCAATTCGACAGTCTGGACGACGAGGCGCTGGTAAACCTGCGCGGTGCGAAACTGTCGCGCATTCGGCAACAGGCGCTGGAGCAACTGGAGCGCGTCGGCCTGTCAACGACGCTGGTCGCAGCGGTCAAGCGCGGGGTCAATGACCATGAAGTTGCGCCGATCATTAAACATGCGCTGCAATGGCGCTGCGTTCGTGGCGTTACCTTTCAGCCAGTGCAGGACGCGGGACGCAATGACGGCTTTGATGCCAGGGACAACCGTGTCCTGCTGACGCAGATTCGCCGCGAAGTGGCCAAGGCGGACGTTTTCGGGCTGGAAGACATGATCCCCCTACCCTGTAATCCCGACCAAATATGTATCGGCTATGGCCTGCGCGATGGGCCCAATGTTACCCCCATCACCTCGCTGTTGCCGCGGGACCTGATTTTGCAGGGTCCCAATACGATCAGTTACGAAGCCTATCCGCAGTTGCGCGCAGCGGTGAATGATCTGCTCAGCCTGGCAACCGCGCAGGCCAATACCGAGGACAAGCTGGCGGGACTGCTATGCTGTCTGCCGCAAGCCATGGTGCCGGGCGCGCTGAGCTATGCCAACAGCTTCCGCGTGGTCATTCTGCAGTTTCTGGACCGGTATAATTTCGATCTGGGTACAGTGAAGCGCAGCTGTGTCCATTTCGTGACGCCGGACGGCGCCATCATCCCGTTCGATACCTACAACAGTTTCTATCGTCCGGGCGCAGAAGGTGCTGGCGTCCTCGCGCGAGCCCGGGGGGGAGAGCGGCTATGAAGCGGTTACTCGGCGGTATCCTGCTGGCTGTTGCCATCCTGATCATGGTGACGAGCGGGCTGTGCTCGCTGAGCTTTATCGTGATCGGCCTGTTTTCAGGCAACACCGTCGATGCCCTGTCGATGCTCCTCTACGCCTTGGTCATTGGCGGTGTCCCGTTCGTGGTGGGCCTGGGATTATTCTATCTGGGCCGGGCCGTGCTGCGGTCCGCGAGAAACGACGAGCGATGACGGAACGGTCGCTGAGCGCCGATCAGTCGCGTTTCGCCTTGCAACCCATTCGCCCCACCGGCATTTAGGCAGCATACCAAAGGCACGGAAAACGGAGGCGAGGATGCAAAGCTATTTGACGCATTATATCGACGGCGCATGGGTCGATAGCGAGGGTGGCGTGCGGCGCGACGTGATCAGCCCCGGCACCGAAGAGCCCTGCAGCGAAATCACCGTCGGCACCAAGGCCGACGTCGACAAGGCAGTGGCCGCCGCGCGGCGTGCATTCCGCACCTTTTCGCAAACCAGCCGCGAAGACCGGCTCGCGCTGCTCGGCCGCATTGTTGAGGAATATAAAAAGCGCATCGCCGATTTCGGTCAGTCGATGGCGCTGGAGATGGGGGCGCCAGTCAGCTTCGCGTCATCGGCACAGGTTTTCTCGGGTCTGCAGCATTTCGGTAATGCGATGAAAGTGCTGAGCAGTTTCCAGTTTGAGGAAATGATCGGCAACACGCACGTGGTGCATGAACCGATTGGCGTTGTCGGCATGATCACGCCTTGGAACTGGCCGCTTAATCAGATCGCGCTCAAGGTCGCGCCGGCGCTGGCGGCGGGCAATACCATGGTGCTGAAACCATCGGAAGAATGCCCGGGCTGCGCCGTCATTCTGGCCGAAGTCATGGACGCGGCCGGGGTTCCCGCCGGCGTGTTCAATCTGGTGCAGGGCGACGGGCCAACCACGGGCAACGCGATATCGGTGCATCCCGACATCGACATGGTCAGCTTCACCGGATCGACCCGCGCGGGCATCCTGATCGCCAAGGCCGCCGCAGACACGGTCAAGCGCGTCCACACCGAACTCGGCGGCAAGGCCGCGAATGTCGTGCTGCCCGGGGCAGACTTCGCCGCCGTCCTGCCCCCCACCATCCAGGGCGTGGTTGCCAATTCGGGGCAAAGCTGCATCGCGCCAACCCGTATTCTGGTCCATGAGCCCCGCGTCCCCGAAGCAATCGCCGTCATCAAATCCATCATGGAAGCAGTACCGGTTGGCGATCCGATGACGCAGGGCCCGCATATCGGCCCGGTCGTCAACAAGGCACAGTTTGACAAGATCCAGGGCCTTATCCAGTCGGCGATCGATGAAGGCGCAACGCTGGAACTGGGCGGCACCGGCCTGCCGCCCGATATGAACCGCGGTTATTATGTCCGGCCGACGGTGTTCAGCGGCGTCACGCCCGACATGCGGATCGCGAATGAAGAAGTGTTCGGCCCCGTGGCGACGATCATGAGCTATGCCAATCTGGACGACGCCGTCGACGTTGCCAACGCCACCCCGTTCGGCCTGTCCGCGACGATTTCAGGCGACCCGGCCGAGGCCGCCAAAATCGCCCCAAAGCTGCGCGCCGGCATCGTCACCATCAACAGCTGGGGCCCCGATGGCAACGCCCCGTTCGGTGGCTACAAACAATCGGGCAATGGCCGCGAAGGCGGCATTTACGGCCTGAAGGAATTCATGGAAGTAAAGTCGGTAATCGGCGCACCCGTCGCCGCCTGATCGCCGCGTGCCCCGCCCCTGCGGTGTCTGTTCACCGGGTGGGCGGGGTTGCTGCGGTGAAGGTACCCGGCGGCTTTGCGCCCCAATTGCGGTCGTTCAGCGGTCCGAGCCCTGGTCCCAGAAGCTGCCGCTCGTTTAGGTGCGACGGGAGAGCAGATGTGGACGGCTCGCATTTAGACATTGCTGACTGCCGGTGGAGCGTGGGCCGGCCTGATACAGGCCGATATCGCACGTCTTCTCCGCCGTCGGGCGGATTCGCCTCGTATCCAAAAGCGGACGCTCTTGACTCGCGTGCCTTCAGCCTATGAACTGAGGGTATGTGCGGGACGCACTAGCCACGTCGGGATGCTTACCTTGAAGTCGAGCTTTGCAAGGCTCGTTCGCCAATCGCAAACGAAACCCTGACTCTCCGATTGTGGTGGCCGCCCCCGTGTTCTGCATGGGGGCGCGTTCCGCAACAGGGGGGACATTTTGCAAGAGCTCATTGAAGAAGCCATCGTTCGGAAGGCGCGTTCCGTGCTCAGGAACCGCAGGATTGCGCGGGCTAGTGCGTTCAAAAACGCTGATCGGTATCGAAAGAGGACGGGCCTTGTTCCGGGTATTCCTTCGGAGGCCGATCCCGCGTGGTGGAGTTACCATCCGCACTTCGATCCCGCGTATTGCGTCCGTCACGCCCGTTTCTTGAGTCGTACAATCTGGCGGAAGCTTCAGGACAATCTTTATCACCCTGTTCCTGCGATTCAGTTTGATCTCCCCAAGCCCGACGGCTCGTCTCGCAAAGTTATGGCATTCGCTATCCCAGATTCTGCGCTAGCGAATGTGATCCATCGAAAGGCGACCAAGCGAAACCTGAATCTTTTTTCGCGACTAAGCTACGCCTACCGGCCAGATCAAAACGTATTTGACGCAATTCTGAACCTGTCCCGGTCACTTGATGCCCCGAAATCCTATGTGATTCAGTACGACTTTTCAAAATACTTCGACACAATTGATCATTCTTACATCAGAAAGGTACTTTTTGAACGGCAATCGTTTTTGTTGCCGGAGGCGGAAAGGAACGCAATCAATGCATTCCTTGAGCACGAATACGCCCACATAAAAACGTATAATGACAATGTGTTCGATGTTAGACAGGAGGGTGTACCACAAGGTAGCTCGCTGTCCCTTTTCTTGTCGAACGCCGCTGCTCACGAACTGGATCTGGCGCTAGAGAAGCTGAATGGAACATTTGTTCGATTTGCCGATGACGTAGTCGCGGTTGCACATTCGTTTTCCGACGCACTTGCCATCTCGGGAGCATTCCGAACCCATTGCAAGTCGGCAGGGCTCGGGATCAACTACAACAAGTCGCCTGGGATATTGCTCTTCGGAGGTACCCCCGAGCGCGAAAGGCGTACCTTTGTTATCGATACCGATGATGGGGACCAGCTTACCACCATATCAAACATCGACTATCTGGGTCACAGCATCACAACCGATGGCGTCGAGATACCGGTCAAGTCAATCAAGAGGATAAAGGCTCGGATATCGAGCATGATCCACAAGCATCTATTTCTGTACCGGCGCGGAACGGGGGGAGCATTCAATCCTACCAGAGTGGGTCCAGGGTTCGGTGACTGGGATCTCGTCACCTGCATCAACGAGATCCGTAAGTACATGTACGGCGGCCTTCGAGAATCTCATATTGCTGGCTTTCTTAACGATGATGCCAAGCCGCCGTTTATGCGCGGACTCATGGGGTTCTTGCCGCTTATCACAAATCCGCAGCAGTTAATGGCTTTGGACGGCTGGCTTTTAAGTGTGATCAGGCGCGCCCAGCGCGAGCGGGTTCGCGTATTGGCAAGTAGCTTCGGCGTCCCCACTCCACGTCTAAGCAAGGATCAGGTTATCACCGGTGGATGGTACGACTATCCGTTAATAACCAACGACGCCTCACTGCCGAGCTTCGTAAGGGCATGGCGCGCGTCACGGAAGTACTACCGGCGATATGGGCTAGCAGGCATTGAACCGCCACGGTACTACTCATTGACCGATTACTAGGTACGGCCAGCGGCGCCGTTTCGCACACACCCGGGTGCGTCGTGAATGGCAGTTATCTGTATGTGCTCGACAGAAACCCGCCTGTCCGAAACCGGCCCAAAAGCCGTCAGCGCGCTCTATTCCCAACCCGCCGCCCCCATCCACATCGTCCGCCATCCCTGTCGCCGACCTAATAATCCTTCGATACGCGGACGTTGACGCTGGTTCTGCCCAGCGTCGACACGGTTGAGAGCAACGACAGCCAGCGCGTGACCTGGAATTCC
>JAIELC010000115.1 GCA_019753375.1 Sphingomonas sp. | reverse complement strand
CGATCAGGCCCGGCAATGCTGCGCGACGAATCGGCAGCCATGAAGCGCACTGCTCTGGCCGCCCCGGAATCAACCCGGACGACAAGACGATCGTGCCGAATGTCGATACGCCCGACAGACGCTGCGCAGCCGGGGAAACCGGCCAGCCAAAGGGCCAGCAGGGCAAGAACGAACGTCACATGGTCGTCATGCCGCGCCAATGCCGCGCAGGTCCAGCAAAAAGGCATGTTCGGCAAAAAGGCAGGGCCAGGTTGGCATCTGGGCCGAGTCAGTTGGCACGAGACATCGTGCCCGACGCCGGATCGAAGCTCGCCGCCTCGACATAACCGGTTGATTGGAGGCTGGCCGTTGATCACCGCAACGTCGTCGCTGGCCGGTCCGAATGTCAATCTGTCTTGCATTGTGGTTGCCGCGTTTGCGACAGGCTGCTACGCATTACTTGAACTGGACTTTGTACATCCTGTGCAATGCTGGTTTCATGGTCATCCATTCCCGCCCAATACGGGGCTTATGGCCTATCAGGTTGACGCTCGCATGATGCATTTCCCGCACCCGATGATCCGCCCGGTTTTGACCGGCGGGATCGTTGGCGAACGGGCTGCCGCAGACCACGGGTCTGGGCGTGCACGGCAAGCAGAGGCAGTTTTTTTCAGCAACAGCCTTACGGACAGGACCGGCATCGCCCCCTGCCCGCTGGCGCCCCAATATCGCGCGCGGCCCGGCCTGGACGGCCAACGCACGCGCGCGCGGAGATTTATCAATGACAATGCGTATGTTGATCGACGCCCGCCACCGGGAGGAAACCCGGGTGGCCGTCGTCAAGGGCAATCGGATCGAGGAATTTGATTTCGAAAGCGCTGAGCGCAAGCAGCTCAAGGGCAATATCTATCTCGCCAAGGTAACCAGGGTCGAACCATCGCTTCAGGCGGCATTCGTCGACTATGGCGGCAATCGCCACGGGTTCCTGGCGTTCAGCGAAATCCACCCCGATTATTACCAGATCCCGAAGGAGGATCGTGATGCCCTGCTCCGCGAGGAAGCCGAGCATGCCGCCGAGGAAGCGGCGCTGCGCGCGCAGCAGGATGCCGAGGACGACGCGCGTGAGGCCGATGACGAGACCATCGAGCGGTTTGAGGATGATGGCGGCAGCGACACCGAAGCCGCAGGCGAGGAGGAAGGGGCAACCCGGTCCCGCCGTCGCGCAACTGGGTCGGACGATGCGGTAGAAGCGCTGCGCGAACGCCGCATGAACCTGCGCCGCCGCTACAAGATTCAGGACGTGATCCGCCGCCGCCAGGTGCTGCTGGTCCAGGTCGTCAAGGAAGAACGCGGCAACAAGGGCGCCGCGCTCACGACCTATTTGTCACTGGCGGGTCGCTATTGCGTGCTGATGCCCAACACCAGCCATGGCGGCGGGATTTCGCGCAAGATTTCGAATGCGTCGGACCGCAAGCGGCTGAAATCGATCATGGCCGACCTCAAGCTGCCGTCATCGATGGGCTGCATTGTCCGCACTGCGGGGCTGCAACGCACCAAGGTCGAGATCAAGCGCGACTTTGATTATCTCGCGCGGTTGTGGGACGGCATTCGCGAAACAACGCTGGCGTCGGCAGCGCCCGCGCTGGTTTATGGCGACAGCGATTTGATGAAGCGCGCGATCCGCGACATCTATAACAAGGACATTGACGAGGTCATCGTCGAGGGTGACGACGGCTATCGACAGGCCAAGGAGTTTATGAAGCTCCTGATGCCCAGCCACGCGCGGCGGGTGAAGCATTATTCCGATCCGGTGCCGTTGTTCCAGCGCGCGGGCGTCGAGGATCAGCTGAGCGCGATGTACCACCCCGTCGTCCAACTGAAATCGGGCGGCTATCTGGTCATCAACCCGACCGAAGCGCTGGTATCGATCGACATCAATTCGGGTCGGTCGACTCGCGAACATAATATCGAACAGACCGCGACGGCGACAAATCTGGAAGCCGCGCACGAAATCGCGCGCCAGTTGCGCTTGCGCGACATGGCGGGTCTTGTCGTCATCGACTTCATCGACATGGATAATAATTCCAATATCCGCAAAGTCGAAAAGGCGATGAAGGAAGCGATGAAGAATGATCGCGCCCGCATCCAGGTGGGGCGCATCTCTTCTTTCGGCCTGATGGAAATGAGCCGTCAGCGGCTGCGCACCGGCGTGCTTGAGGCATCGACGCGTCCCTGTCCGCATTGCGAAGGATCGGGCTTTGTCCGCACCGCCTCGTCGGCCGGGCTGTCGGCGCTGCGCTTGCTGGAAGACGAAGCGGCGCGTGGCCGCGGTTCGCAACTCACATTGCGCGCCAGCCAGGAAGCGGCCTTTTATCTGCTCAACCGCAAACGCAAGGAACTCGCCGAGATCGAGGAGCGCTACGGCGTGATGATCGAAGTGGCGGCCGATGGCGAGCAGGAGGGCGCGCGCATGTCGGTCGAGGCATCGGGCCCGCCACCGGCGCATGCCCCGCGCTTTGAACCCGCGCTGATCGAGCAGGACGAGGATGACGATTTCGTCGAGGAAGCCGATGACGAGATCGACGACGACGAAGAGCCGGCAGAAGCGGCGCCGCGCCGCGATCGACCCGCGCGCGCTGAGGGCGATGGCGACAGCGAGAGCGATCGGGAAGGCCGCAAGCGCCGCCGTCGCCGGCGTGGCCGCCGTGGCCGCGGTCGCCCCGACGGCGAGGAAGGCAGCGAAACAGGCGCCCGCGTTCAGGCTGACGACGATGGTGCTGACGGCGCTGATGAGGGCGAACAGGAGATCAGCGGAGAAACCAATACCGCGCCGCGCGAAGAAGAAGGCGAACCCCGTCGTCGCCGCGGTCGGCGGGGCCGCCGTGGCGGTCGCCGCAGCGAAGGGCCGGTCGATACCCCACGTGACGCTGCGGATGGTGCTGTAGCCGACGCTGCCGATGCCCCAGCGATGGATGAGGTGGCCGCTGAAGCAGCCCCCAAACCTGCCCGTCGTCGCGGCCGCGGCAAAGCTGCGGCAACCGCCGACGCAGAAGCCGTGATGCCGGCGGAGACGGCAGCCGCCCCCATCGAGGCAGCCGCCGCCGATGAGCCCGCTGCTCCCGCCAAGCGCCCGCGCCGTTCGGCAAAGGCCAAAGCCGGCACCGAGGCGGCTGAGGAAACGGCCGACACGCCAGTTGCGGCGCCAATGGCCGCCGCCGATCCGGAGGTCGATACCGAAGCATCTGCCAAGCCCAAGCGTTCGCGTGCCAAAGCTCCGGCGTCTAAGACCCCGTCGACCAAGGCCACGGCGTCCAAGGCCAAAGCCGTAAAGGACGCCCCCGTTGCCGAATCGGCCGGTGGTCAGCCGACGCTGGCGACCGATTCGGTTGACGAAGGTTCGGGAGCCGATGGTCAGTCGTCGCGTCGTGGCTGGTGGCAGCGAACTTTCGGCGCCTGACCGGATAGGCGGCGTCGCGCATGGTGGTATCCGTGCGCGACGCCGGTCGTCCTGGTCAGCCCCGGTTAATCGGCGCTCAGCCACGTCCAGCCGCACCGGAAATGCAGCGCTGGCGGCGTTGAACCGGTGGCAAAATTAGCCGATACGGGGCCCATGAGAAAAATAATCGCTGCGTTTACGTTATGCGTCCTCCTCATGGCCCAGCCGGTTCGGGCGCAGTCCTTGTTGCGCGATGCCGAAACCGAATCGTTGCTGAACGATATGTCCAAGCCGCTGATCATTGCGGCCGGGCTTTCGCCCAAGGATGTCCGCATCGTACTGCTGCAGGATTCGTCGATCAACGCGTTCGTGGCGGGCGGACAGACCGTCTATATCCATAGCGGGCTGATCGCCGTCGCCGACAACACCAACCAGATCCAAGGCGTCATCGCGCACGAGCTGGGCCATGTGGCCGATGGCCATGTCGTTCTTCAATCTGATGGCGCAAAGCCGGCGATCGGCATCGCCTTGTTGAGCCTGGTCATCGGGATAGCGGCACTCGCCGCCGGTGCAGGCGATGCGGGCGCGGGCATTATCGCGGCTGGTCAGCAAGCGGCGCAGGGCAAATTTCTGGCGTTCACCCGCGTCCAGGAAGCGACCGCCGATGCCAGCGCAGCGCGGTATCTCGATCAGTCGGGGATTAGCGGCAAGGGGTTTCTGGCTTTCTTCAAAAAGCTGCAAAACCAGGAATATCGATATGGCTACACCAACATCGACCCCTATGCCCAAAGCCATCCACTCAGCGGAGAACGGGTTGCAACGCTGAGCCAGACACTGCAGTCCTCGGCATCGTGGAACACCAGGGGCGATCCCTCGCTTGATGATCGGCTGAAGCGCATTCAGGCCAAATTGGAAGGCTATATCGAAGAGCCGACCCGTACCTTGCGCGATTATCCGCTGAGCGACCGCAGCGTCTATGCGCATTATGCGCGCGCTTATGCCTATCACAAGGGCGGCTATCCCGACAAAGCGGATGCAGAGACCGAAGCCTTGATCCGCGCGGCTCCGCACGATCCCTATTTTCTGGAAATAAGGGGTCAAATCCTTTTGGAAGCGGGCAAGCCAAGGGAAGCGCTGGTGCCGCTGCGCGAAGCGACTGTGGTCAGCAATTACCAGCCATTGATCGCCACCACCTTTGGTCATGCGTTGATCGCGACCGAAGACAAGACACATTATGCGGAAGCTGAAAAAGTCCTGCGGCAGGCGGTCGCCCGCGATGATGACAATCCCTTTGCGTGGTTCCAGCTGGGCACCGTCTATGAGCTCCAGGGCGATCAGGCCCGGGCGCTGCTGGCGACGGCCGAACGGGCCAGCCTGACCGGTGATCCGCGCACCGCCGCCGTCAGTGCGCGGGGCGCGATGCAGGCGCTGCCGCCCAATTCGGTCGACTGGATCAGGGCGCAGGATATCGCGCTGGCGTCGCAGAACGAAATTGATGACAGCAAGGGCAAGCGACGTCGATGATTGAAAGCCTGTCAAAGAACCCGCTGATGGTCGGCGCGCTGGTGTTCGTCGCCGGTCTGGCCGGGGCGGGCACGATGTTTGTCTGGCAGGGAAGTGCGGCGGGGCTGGGCGAACGCGCCCGGATTGAAGGCGTGGTGCGCGACTATGTTATCAATCACCCCGAAATCATCCCAGAAGCGATGCGCGCGCTCCAGGACAAGCAGACCGGCGCCCAGATCGCTGCCAACCGCGCGGCCATCCTGCAACCAGTCGGCAATGCCTGGAGTGGCAATCCCGATGGCGACCTGACGATTGTCGAATATTACGACTATAATTGCGGCTTTTGCCGCGCCAGCCTGGCAACAATTGCCAAGCTGGTTGCCGATGACCCCAAGCTGCGCATCGTTTACCGGGAACTGCCGATCCTGTCGGAAGAAAGCCGCGTGGCTGCCCGGTACAGTCTGGTCGCGGCGAAATCGGGGAAGTTTGCGACGTTTCACAAGGCACTATATGCCGGTGGTCCGATCAGCGAGACCAGCCTTGCCGATGCTGTGGCCAAAAGCGGGCTTGATCTGGCGCAGGTGCAGGCAGCGGCGAATAATCCGGCAATCGATGCAGAAATTGAGAGCAATTATGCGGTCGCCAAACAATTGGGCATGACAGGGACGCCATCCTGGGTCATCGGCGACCATGTCGTATCTGCGGCGCTGCCGCTTGAAGAATTGCAACGCGAAATCGCCCGCGCGCGCAAACGCGGCTGACCGCCCGATCCCTTATTTCATGACCGGCAGAATGATGCGCGATCCCGCGCAAACCTTCTGTGTTGCTTTGACAAAGTCCTCGGGCCGCGCGCGCGCAATATTGGGCACAAAGGTCTGCGGGTTGCGATCAATCACCGGGAACCAGCTCGACTGAACCTGGACCATGATCCGGTGCCCAGCCTTGAAGACATGATCATGGTCGCGCAGGGGGACGTCCCAGGCAATCACCTTGCCCGGCACCAAGGGTTGCGGATTGGTATCGCTGGCCAGGAATTTGCCGCGCCGAACCTCCATGGCAATCGGCCATTGATAGCCGTTGAGCTGACGGGTGTAGGCGCCCAGCGGCGCCGCGTTGTCGAATGTTTCAAAATTATCGGGCAGCACATCGATCAGCTTGACGATGAAATCGCTGTCCGTGCCGCTGGTCGATGCCATCAGCTGCGCGGACAGCGCGCCGGTAACGGTCAGGTCCGCGGTCAAGGGCGCGCTGGTCCAGCTCAGCACATCGGGGCGATGGTCGACAAACCGCTGATCTTCAGATTCCCACCACCGCCATTCCGGGCGCGGATACGTCGCAGAGATGGGACGTGGGCGAAACGGTACGGGGTTGGCGGGATCCGAAAGATAGTCGCGGCACCCCTCTCCGCTCCCCGGGCCGTCAAAACTCAGGCTGCCGTTAGCATGCAGATAAAGGCTGGTCGGGACCGCTCCCTTTGGTGGCCAGCTGGCATAGTTTTTCCAGAGGTTGGACCCGGATTGCAGGATCCGTGCCTCAAAATTCGGTCGCGTACCGGTGCCATGCAGCCAATATCGGAAGAACGGCGTCTGGATTTCCTCACGGAATTCGGCGCCGGTGTCGCGGCCCAGCGGAAGATGGCCCAGCATGTCGGCCCGCCCCTGCCATGTGCCATGCGCCCATGGCCCAGCCACCATCACGTTCAGATGATCGGGGTCATTTGATTCCTGCTTTGCATAGATTTGCCACGATCCCCACGGATCTTCCTGATCCCAGAACCCAGCCACGTTGAGTGTGGGCACCGTCGTCCTGCCCAACGCCTTTTGCCAGTTCTGATCGGTGTAGAAACTGTCGTGGTTGGGATGATCGATCAGCGCTGTCGCCATCGGCACGCTGCCCTTGAAATAGATCTGATCCAGATTTTCAACCGGTCCCAGCCGCAGGAAGAAATCATAGGTGTCGACGCTGTCATAGGGAAAATCGTCGAGCGATTCCTTTCTGGCCTGCAGCGAGTGGACCCAGTCCGCGACATAGCTGAGCCGCAACGCACCGTTGCGGTGCAGGTCGTCGTTTTGCCAGTAATCGATCCACGCTGCCTGGGGAGACACGGCTTTCAACGCGGGGTGCGGATGCGCTAGGGCGACAGCTGCCGCAAAGCCCGGATAGGACACGCCCCACATGCCAACCCGGCCATTATTGGGTCTGACATTTTTGATCAGCCAATCGGTCGCGTCATAGGCATCGGTAGCTTCATCGACCGCTTTTGGATCCTTGGGATGGACTGCAGTTGAAAGCGTGAAGACGCCATCGGAGCCAAAGCGCCCCCGCATTGACTGAAAAACAAAAATATACCCGTCCGCGACCAGCGATTTCCAGCTGCCGGGCACCTGCGCCGGCGCGGCATCCGGCACGCCATATGGGGTGCGCTGAAACAGGATCGGCAGTGGCCCTTTCTGGCCGGTCGGCCGCAGAATAACCGTCTCCAGCCTGGCACCGTCGCGCATCGGTACCATCACTTTTTGGAACGTAAAGGGCGCCTGGGCCACCGGTTCCTGGACAGGCTGCTGCGCGATTGCCCGTGATTGGACCAGCGCAGGCAGGGTCGCGGTCGCGAACAGCAAAGACATGGTGGCAAGGCGCATAGTCATCGATCCCTTTCCTGCGATGGAGCAGCCTACCTCATCACACATCGACGTAAAGAGCGCGCGTCGTGCTAGCGCTCGACGATCGTGAAGATCATCTCGCGCCGCACCGAAAACCCGAGTGCCCGGTAGAGCGCCGTTGCGGGATTATCGGGGTATACATGCAGGAATGCCGTTTCGCCGCGCGATCGAATCCGCCCAAGGATCACCCGCATCAGCGCTACGCCATATCCTTGGCCGCGCCAGTCAGGATGCGTGCAGACGGCGCTGATCTCGGTAAAGCCATCGGGTTTAAAGCGTTCGCCCGTCATGGCGATCAGAGCGCCGCCACGCCTGACGCCGACGAAATCCCCCATCAGCCCGGTACGGGCAAAAAATGGCCCCGGTCGCGTCAATTGTGCCAGCGCCAGCATGTCGGCAGCATCGCCCTGACCAAGCGGGACCCAATCGACCGCATGGTCATCAGCTGGCAACGGCGTATCGAGCAGCATCTGATGCAGCGTCGTCTGGAACGTTACGCGGGTGCCGGGCAGCAATGGTGGCGGCGCGGCTTCGACCAGGCCGATCTGCCCGCCTGGAACAACCAGTGCGCTCAGCGCCGCTTGCGCCGCCGGGCCATTATCGGCGGCGGCGGCAAAGAAATTGATATTGGGCGCAAATCGGCGGGCAAGCACCCCGCCCTCGCCGAGCGCAGCCTGCCGGCCGGTAAGCGCGTGCCATATCGGCCGATCAAGCGGATGCGGGGCAGTCATCACCGTCCTTTTGCACCAGGCTGCGGTGAACGGCATCCCGAATAATATCGCCGACTGCCCGGCAGCATAAACGGCTGGGTGACGATGGCTGCATTAAGGCGTATTCGCCTTGCGCATGACCAGCCGCATTGAAAGCCTGTCCAATCGTCGCGCTATCATCGATCGTCGCGCAATTGCCGATGAACTTGCTGCGCTGGCGCATGACGAGCGTACTGACCTGCGCGCGGCAATGACCGTCCGACTAAAACTCGCGCTCGAAGCCGGACGCGCAGAAATTGCGCACCGCCTGATCGACCATCCGTCGCGCGGTCTGGAAGCCGCTGCGGCCCAGGCCTTTCTGGTCGATCAGATCATTCGGCTCCTGTATGATTTCGTGGTCGAGCGGTTGTATCCGAACACCAATCCGACAACGGCGGAACGAATCGTGGTGATTGCGGTCGGTGGTTATGGCCGCGGCGAAATGGCGCCGTTTTCCGACGTCGATATTGGGTTTTTGACGCCGTGGCGGCAAACCGGCTGGTGCGAGCAGGTCATTGAATCGATTCTGTACGCGCTGTGGGATCTGGGCCTGAAGGTCGGGCATTCGTCGCGCTCGCTTGACGAAATGGTTCGTCATGCAAGGGCCGATATCACCATTCGTACCGCCTTGCTCGAAGCGCGTTATGTGTGGGGCGACACCGCCGTTTATGACGAGGCAGCCCGGCGCTTCAAGGCCGAGGTACAAGCCGATACCGCCCGCCAGTTCATTGCCGACAAGCTGGCAGAACGCAATGAACGCCACGCCAAGATGGGCAACAGCCGCTATGTGGTCGAACCCAATGTGAAGGAGGGCAAGGGCGGATTACGCGACCTGCATGCCCTCTTCTGGATCGGCAAATATGCCTATAATGTCCGCACTGCCGCCGATCTGGTAGAGGTCGGCTTGCTGACCCGGGCCGAATACCGGCAATTTCATCGCGCCGAGAACTTCCTGTGGGCGGTGCGTTGCCACCTGCACGCGATCGCCGGGCGCGCCGAAGACCGATTGACCTTCGATGTCCAGCGCGAGATCGCCGAACGGATGCGCTATGCGGATCGCCCCGGCAAATCGCGGGTCGAACGCTTTATGCAGTTCTACTTCCTGCAGGCCAAGACAATCGGCGACCTTTCGGGCGTGTTTCTGGCGCACCTTGATGAAAAATTTGCCGCGCGCGGTCGTCGTTTCGGCCTGCCCAGCCTGCGTCGGAGCAACCGGAAATTAAATGGTTTTGTGCTTGATCGCGGCCGCATCGCGCTGCCGTCCGATGACTTTTTTGCGACTGACCCGGTCCGGCTGATCGAGTTATTTGCGCTGGCAGACAAGCACGCGCTGGAAGTCCACCCGCTCGCCATGCGCGTTGCAACGCGCGATGCCAAACTGGCCGACGACATTCGCAGCGATCCACGCGCCAATGCCTTGTTTCTCGACGTCCTGACCAGTCCGCGCGATCCTGAAACGGTGCTGCGCTGGATGAATGATGCCGGTGTGTTTGGCCGGTTCGTGCCCGATTTCGGCAGGGTCGTGGCGCAGATGCAATTTGATATGTATCACCACTTCACCGTCGACGAACACACGATCCAGGCGATCGGGTTGCTTTCGCGGATCGAACGCGGCGACCTTGATGACGATCATCCGCTGTCCGCCAGCCTGATGAAGCACATCGTCCTGCGCCGGGTTCTGTATGTGGCGGTTTTGCTGCACGACATTGCCAAAGGTCGCGGCGGCGATCATTCGGTGCTGGGCGCGGAAGTGGCAGAACGGCTTTGCCCGCGCCTCGGCATGACACCCGCCGAAACTGAGACTGTTGCCTGGCTGGTCCGATACCATCTGTTGATGTCGGCCACGGCATTCAAGCGGGATCTGTCGGACTTCAAAACCATTCTTGATTTCACGGATGTTGTGCAAAGCCCCGAGCGCCTGCGCCTGCTGCTGATCCTGACGGTCGTCGACATCCGTGCGGTCGGCCCCGGCGTTTGGAACAGCTGGAAGCGCCAGTTGCTGGCCAATTTATATGAGTCCGCCGAAGAAGTATTGCGGCTCGGGCACAAGCAAAAGGGCCGCACCGAGCGCATTGCCGCCAAACAGGAAACGCTGCAAATCGCCCTTCGTTGGGATCAGGCGCACCTCGATCGTTATGTCCGCCGCCTTCCTGAAGCCTATTGGATCGCCGAGCCCGACGACGTGCTGGAACATAATGCGCGGATGATCGCCAGTGCCGGGGATGCACAATTGTCTATCGACGCGCGGGTCTATCCCGAACGCGGCGCGACCCTGGTAACGCTCTACGCTGCCGACCATCCCGGCCTGTTCTATCGGACCGCCGGCGCCATCCATGTTGCGGGCGGTAACATTATCGACGCGCGCATCCACACCACGCGCGACGGCATGGCGCTCGATAATTTCCTGGTGCAGGATCCGTTTGGCCGCCCGTTTGACCGGCCCGAACAACTCGATCGGATCACGACCAGTATTGAAGATGCGCTGGCCAATCGTGGCAAGCTGGCAGAGCGTCTGAAGGCCAAGCCGCTGCCGCGCACACGGGCTGAAGCATTCGATATTCAGCCCGCCGTGCTGATTGATAACGGCGCGTCAAATCGCTTCACCGTCATCGAGATCAACGCGCGCGACGGCCCTGCCTTGCTCAACCGCCTCGCGCTGGCGCTGTTTATGTCAAAGGTGACCATTCATTCCGCCCATGTCGCCACCTACGGCGAACGCGCGGTCGATACATTTTACATAACCGACCTGCTGGGCGACAAGATCGTCAGTACACAGCGGCTGAAATCAATCGAGCGACGGTTGCTGGGCGCCGCCGCCAATGATGCGGAATGGGCACAGGCGGCCTGATGGGAGGATGAGATGGGCGTTTTGGGTATCGGGGGATTATTCTTTCGCGCACATGATCCAGACGCGCTGACCATTTGGTACCGCGACATGCTAAACGTTGGCGCCGGCTGTTCGGCGACGGACAGCGGGCCGCCCGACCAATGGAGCTGGGAAACCCAGGGTGGTCCGGTGGTCTTTGCGCCGTTCAAGGCCGACACTGATTATTTTCCGCCCGACAAGCAATTTATGCTCAATCTTCGCGTCAACGGTCTTGATGCTTTGCTGGCGTCTTTATCGGCAAAGGGCGTCGCGGTCGAAACGCGGCCTGAATGGAATGATCCGAAAATCGGCCAATTCGCGCGCATTTACGACCCTGAAGGCACGCCAATCGAATTGTGGGAGGCTCCGACAGCATGACACACAACGCCCTGTTCGAAGCAGCCCGTCTGATCTTGTCACGACCGGCTGCCAGACTGGCCGCCCTGCCAGCCGCAGCGATGTTGTTGACGGCCGCGACGGGTGGATCGGCCGTCTGGATCGCGTTGGCAGCTGTATTCATTGCGCTCATCGCGGTCTTTGCTGCGCGGCAGGGCGGCGGGAGGCGTGATCCTGACGCCCGCAGCAGGGATTTGTCAGCCGGCGATTCGGGATCGGTCTATGCGGGCAGCGATTCGGATCATGGCCACCACGGCCACCACACCCACCACGATTCCGGCGGCGATAGCGGCGGAAGCGATAGCGGCGGGGGAGATGGCGGCGGGGACTGACCATGCGTTCGGCCAAGCCCGCCCCCGTCCGTTCACGATGCTGTTATTTTGGGCTGTTATTTTGGCGACAGCACCATCAGCATCTGCCGGCCTTCCATGCGCGGATAGGCTTCGACCTTGCCGTCATCGGCTGTGTCGGCTTGAACGCGCTGGAGCAAGGCCATGCCCAGCTGGCCATGGCTTAATTCGCGACCGCGAAAACGCAGCGTGACTTTCACTTTGTCGCCTTCGCCCAGGAACTTGTGGATCGACCGCATCTTCACGTCGTAATCGTGATCGTCGATATTCGGACGCATCTTGATCTCTTTGATCTCCTGCGTCTTTTGCGACTTGCGGGCCTGATTGGCTTTCTTCTGGGCCTCGTACTTGAACTTGCCGACGTCGAGAAATTTCGCGACGGGCGGATCAGCGTTCGGTGAAACCTCGACAAGGTCAAGGCCGACCGACTGGGCCTGCTCCATTGCTTCTCGGGTGTACATGACACCCAGATTCTCGCCGTCCTGATCGATCACGCGGACCTTGGGCGAAACAATGAATTCGTTGAAGCGGGGGCCGTTCATCGGCGGCGCCGGCATTGGGCGGCGCATCATGGGAGGACGTATGGGTAAGGCTCCTTTGGTTTCCTAGAAGGCCAATATAGGCCGAAACACGCGCGCGGGAAAGGTGGTGCGCGCGTTTCCGTTCTAATGATTTACAATCGGCGAAGATCGGGGGGTGTTGCCTCAAGGACCAGCCGGTCAACCAAGGCGTCAAGGGCAAGGACTTCCTGGCGTGCCTCCGCGCCAAGCGGCCGCAGCGCGACCGTGCCTTCGTCAGCCTCGCGCTTACCGACCACGATCAGATTGGGCACCTTGGCCAGCGAATGTTCGCGCACCTTATAATTGATCTTTTCGTTGCGCAGATCGGTTTCGACCCTGATTCCCGCCACTGCCAGCTTTGCGGCAACCACATGCGCATAGTCGTCGGCATCCGACACGATCGTCGCGACGACTGCCTGCACCGGCGCCAGCCAGAGCGGGAAGCGACCGGCATAATGCTCGATCAGGATGCCGATGAACCGTTCATAAGTGCCCAGGATCGCGCGGTGCAGCATGACCGGGCGATGTCGTTCGCCATCCGCGCCGACAAAGGTTGCGTCGAGCCGTTCGGGCAGGACCCGGTCTGACTGAATCGTCCCGCACTGCCACGTCCGGCCAATCGCATCGGTCAGGTGGAATTCCAGTTTGGGGGCATAAAAGGCGCCCTCGCCCGGCAGCTCTTCCCAGCCATAGGCATCGGTTGCGCGGCCCGATGCGACGACGGCGTTGCGCAGCTCGGACTCTGCCTGATCCCACATTTCCTCGGTGCCGAAGCGTTTGTCGGGGCGCAGCGCCAGCTTGATCGCGTAGCTGTCAAAGCCCAGATCCTTGTAGACGCTGTCGAGCAGGTCGCAGAATTGCTGCACCTCATCGACAATCTGGTCCTCGCGGCAGAAAATATGGCCGTCATCCTGGGTGAATTGCCGCACGCGCATGATGCCATGCAGCGCGCCATGCGGCTCGTTGCGGTGGCAGCAGCCCATTTCCGCCATGCGCAGCGGCAAGTCGCGATATGATTTGATGCCCTGACGAAAGATCAAGACATGCGCCGGGCAATTCATTGGCTTGAGCGCCATCCAATCGGCCTTGTCCGATACGACCGGGCCGTCATCATCGATATTCGGCACTTCGTCAGGGATCACGAACATGTTTTCGCGGTACTTGCCCCAATGGCCAGACTGCTCCCACTGGCGCGCGTCCATGATCTGCGGCGTCTTGACCTCGGCATAGCCGGCCGCGTCGATCCGGCGGCGCATATAAGCCTCAAGCTCGCGGTAGATGCGGTAGCCTTTGGGGTGCCAGAACACGCTGCCATGCGCTTCGGCCTGCAAATGGAACAGATCCATTTCCTGGCCGATCTTGCGGTGGTCACGCTTCGCGGCTTCCTCCAGCCGCATCATGTGCTCAGCAAGCTGTTTCTTGTTGAGCCATCCGGTGCCGTAGATGCGACTGAGCTGCGGATTGTTCTGATCGCCCCGCCAATAAGCCCCCGAAACACGGGTGAGCTTGAACGCTTCGGGATCGAGCTTGCCCGTCGACGCAAGATGCGGCCCCCGGCACATGTCGAGCCAGTCTTCGCCGGACCAATAGACCGTCAGCGGTTCGTCACCCGGCAATTCTGCCGCCCATTCCGCCTTGAAGGTCTCACCCTGCTGCTTCCACCGGCTGATCAGCGTGGCGCGGTCCCAGACTTCCCGGCGCAACGGTTTGTCCGCGCGGATGATGGCGCGCATCGCCTCTTCAATGACGGGCAGGTCTTCTTCGGTGAACGGGCCATGTTCGGCACTGGGCGCGAAATCATAATAGAAGCCATCGTCGGTCGACGGGCCGAACGTAATCTGGGTAGCTGGATACAGCTGCTGCACAGCTTCTGCCAGAACATGGGCGTAATCGTGTCGCACCATTTCCAGCGCATCTTTTTCGTCACGCGCTGTCACCAGCGCCAGGTGCGCGTCGCCCTCAAATGGGCGTCCAATGTCACGCAATTCACCATTCACGCGCGCTGCCAGAGCGGCCTTGGCAAGCCCCGGTCCGATCGCAGCCGCAATGTCCGCCGGAGATGTCCCAGGCGCTACTTGCCGGACCGAACCGTCGGGCAGCGTGATCGCAAATAAGTCGTTCATGATTGTTCCTGTCGTATCGCCGCGCTTATGCACAAAGCAGCGGTCGGGGAAAGAGCGGAACGGGGAAAGAAACGTCAGCCTCTCCCAATCCCGGGAGGAGCCTGCGGTATTGACGTCAGATGCTGACGCCCAAGCCCATGCTCCCCGAGACACCGGGGGTAGTGCTGGCTCTGGTCAAGGCGAAATGATCTGACATTGATGACAAGCTAGGCTCGCCGGATTAACAAAACAAGTCACCGACGACACACAGCATTTGGTACCACCTGCCATTGTCTTGCCCGCCATCAGCGGCATAAGACGATGTCGAGTTTGATCACGGGAGCGAAATCATGCTGAACCTCACCCGCCCGGAAGGAACCCAGCCAGGCGATCTGCACCTTAGCCGTCGCGGCGCTGTCAGCATGTTTTTTGCCGGCTATGCGCTGGCCGCCGTGGGCGCCGATGCGAAGCCGATTACGACGCCCGCTGATAATCTGACCATCGACGAAGTGCTGATCCCCAATGGGGCAGACAAGCCGCTGCCGGCCTATGTCGCGCGCCCCACAGCCAAGGGGCGCCACGCAACCATCATCGTCGTCAACGAGATCTTCGGCATCCATGACTATATCAAGGATATCTGCCGTCGCTTGGCCAGGCTGGGCTATGTCGCGGTCGCCCCTGACTTTTTCTATCGCTCCGGGGTGAATTTGCCCGCGCTCACCGATTTTACCGAGATTCGCAAGGTCGTTGGGCAGGCAAGCACCGATCAGGTCGATGGCGATGTCCGTGCGACCACCGCCTGGGTCAAGACGACCCCATTCGCCAGTACGCAGAAAATTGGCATCACCGGTTTTTGTTGGGGCGGCGCGGTGGTTTGGCGGTCGGCGATGGTCAATCCCGACATCAAGGCAGGCGTTGCATGGTACGGCCAGCTCAAGCCGTTAATTGCGCGGGCAGCCGAACTGAAAGCACCGGTCCTTGGTTTGTATGGCGCGCTGGATCAGGGCATTCCGCAGACCGATGTCACCGCGATGGTCGGCGCGCTGAAAGCATCCGGCAAGCGCGGTTCGGATATTCACGTCTTTGCCGATGCGCAGCACGGATTTCATGCCGATTATCGACCCAGCTATAACGAAGCTGACGCAAAGCTGGGCTGGGCGATGATGCTGGCGCATTTCAAGGCCAACGGCGTGGTCTGACGCCTGGTTCAGGCCGCGCGCACGCCCGCCGGTTGACCGGGAACGCTGGCGGTCAGCGCACGCACGCGGGACAAATGGACGCGGATAAGGTGATTGAAACCGTTTGACCGGGTGGCCAACGCAAGCCAGTCGAGCGGTTCCTCGCTGGTGGCAAAAGCCTTGACGCTGGACTGCAAATCGCGGGTCAGAGCGATACATTCGATCTTCAGATCGCACACCGTTCGCCGCTGAAGCTCGTCGCCGTCACGCATCATCGGTTCGAACAATTCGCGGTGGACGAACAGCTGATAGGCACCGATCAACACCGCCGCGTCTACGCAGCGCTGGCGAATGCGGCCCGACAGAGCCGGATCGCGAGTCGCTACCAGCTTTTCGCCTTCGACAATCGAAGCCTCTATCTTTGTGAGATAATAATTTAATCGCTCAAGCATCGGCAGACCCTCGAGCCTAAAGTTACGGCAAAGAGGTTATCAATCGCTAACCGGCAGGCCCAAAATCGGCACTATGTTACGCCAAACGGAACAATCTTGTTTCCGGCATCATGACCGACATCGGCTGTTCCCAAATAGGGCACGCCCATCTCGGCGCACCAGCGGTTGATCATCGTCGCGATATCTTCGCCCCAGATCGGGTCGTTGGGCTGAATGTCTTCAATCCGGCCCAGCCGTACGCCGGCGATGCCGCGCAACTGGTCCGCGCGCGCAACCTGGCACAGCATGCGGTCGATCCGGTACAATGGCTCGGCAACTTCCTCGATGATGAGCACATGTCCGGTCAGATCAGGCAGCCACGGCGTCCCAACCAACCCGGCCAGGATCGTCAGGTTGAACGCGGCGTGCGGTCGTCCATCCAGCCCAGCCTCCAGCGTACCGCGATCACCCATTGTCAGCCAGGCAAGCGCGCGCGCCACCGCCGCTTCGCCGCCTGGACGATTAATATCGGCCAGCATCGGGCCGTGGACCGGCCGGCCGATATCGCGCGCGTAGAGCGCCGCCAGCAGGAATCCTGCATCCGAATATCCAAGATAGGTCTTGGCCTTGGCAACGTCCGTCAAACGACCAATCACGTCGGGAATTATCCGGTTCGATCCGTAACCGCCGCGCGCGAACCATACCGCATCGATATGCGGATCATTGGCGATATCGATAAATGCCGCCGCCCGGTCGGCATCGGCACCGGCAAAATGGCCGTCGCTCAACAGGCATTGCGGGTGAATAACCAGCCGAGCGTTCGGCGCCATCATTGCTGCAAAATCCACGGCCCGATCGGCGGTCGCACGGTCAATCCCGCGCGCTGGTGCGACAACTCCGATCCGCATCTTGCCGCCGCGTCCTTCCAATCTTGCCCCGTGACCGAAATGCCGCGATAGCGCGGGCGGATGGATACGCGCAAACCCTACTTCTTTGTCGGTATCGGCGGATCGGGCATGATGCCGCTGGCAATGATCCTCGCGGGCCAGGGCGCTACCGTCGCGGGATCGGACCGCAGCCTCGACCAGGCACGGCTGCCCGCCAAGTTTGACGCGCTGCGGCGGCTGGGCGTCGACCTGTTTCCGCAAGACGGCAGTGGCATCACGTCTGCCGACCAGATTGTGGTGGCATCCGCCGCGATCGAATCCACGGTTCCCGACCTTGTCGCCGCCGACCGGCTTGGCGCGCGCCGGATGAGCCGTGCCGAATTGCTGAGTGGCCTGTTCAACAAGGCCCGCCTGTCGATCGGCGTCGCAGGGACGAGCGGCAAGTCGACGGTGACGGGCATGATCGGTTGGATCCTGCACGCAGCCGACCGCGAACCGACCGTCATGAACGGCGCTGTCATGAAGAATTTTGCCCGTCCCGAGGCACCATTCGCCAGCGCCCTGGTCGGCGAAGGCGATTTATTTGTCAGCGAAGTCGATGAAAGCGACGGATCGATCGCGCTCTACAATCCAACCATTGCCGTGCTCAACAATGTCAGCCTCGATCATAAATCGCTCGACGAGCTTCGGTCTTTGTTCAGCGGTTTCGCGGCAAGGGCCACGACCACCATCGTCAATATCGGTGACCCGGAAGCGGCCACGCTTGCCGCATCGCTGGGTGGCGATATCAGGACATTTGCCGTCGACACGCCGGCGGATTTCAGCGCAGTCAACCTGAAGCCCGCACCCTTTTCGATCGGCTTCGACGTGCGCGTGGACGGTGTGGACCATCCGGTCACGCTGGCAGTGCCGGGGCGCCACAATGTGGCCAATGCGCTTGCCGCGATTGCCGCCTGCGTTGCCGCAGGGGTCCGCCTTGCTGTGGCGATTGACGCGATCGGCGGATTCACAGGCTTGCGTCGGCGGTTCGAATTCGTGGGCGATGCAGACGGCGTGTCGGTGATTGATGATTTCGGCCACAACCCCGACAAAATCGCCGCGACGCTTGACACGCTCCACGCATTTCCGGGGCGTCTGCTCGTGATGTTTCAGCCCCACGGCTATGGGCCGCTAAAAGTGATGCGCAATGAACTCGTCGACAGCATCGCCGCGCGGCTGAAGGACGGCGATATCATGGTCCTTCCCGATCCCATCTATTTTGGGGGATCGGTAAACCGCGAAGTCACCAGCGCGGACATCGTTGCCGATCTGGTCGCCAAAGGAATCGATGCCCGGCATTTGCCGGCGCGCGACGATGCGGCAGCATTGTTGGTCGCTGAAGCACGCGAAGGCGACCGTATCGTCATTATGGGCGCGCGCGACGACACACTCAGCCAGCTGGCAGCCGATATTCTGATGTCGTTGGCATCGCGCCGCTGAGATGATAGCATCCTATCGTCGTTAATCCCGGAAGTCGCCGCTTATGATCCGCCGCCTTTTCCTCGATCATCCTGCCTCGGTGGGCGAAAGCTATTTTGAACATTTCCGTGTTGCGAGCGGCTTTGGCTGGGCGATGATTGTCGGGGGTTTCGGCGCGGTGCTCCATGCCATCTTCCCTTTTGTCTGCAAGACCCGTGGCAGCGACACCATCAACATGCTCCATGCCCGGCTGGTGATGAAGCGCGAGGCAAAGCGCAACGCGCAGACGCAAATGAAGAGCGTCGAATACATCATCTAATCCCACAGGGCGTGATTATGTCCGCCCGAAACGCCTGAATATTGTCGACCGGCGCTGAGGCGTCAGCATGGTCCTGCGCGGGCATGCCAGCGCTATCGCCAAGGCGCGCCCCGACAACCAAAAATGGAAAGCACTCACTCCATAATGACAAGGGTCATTGACATTATGCGACTGCTCATGTAAACCTTCCTTTACTGATTCGAAAGGACGCTTGACATGGCACGCTCTGTGGCACTTCGCCGATACAATCGGGCGATCATTGGTCTCAGCCTCGCTTATGCGGCGGCGCTGATCGGGGCCAATATGGTCTTCAAGGGCAACGCGCCGACCGGGCCGCTGGCCTATTCGATCGCTATTCTGCCAGCGCTCCCGATCATCGGGATGTTCGGCGCAATTGGCCGATATCTGAGTGAGGAGCAGGATGAATATGTTCGGCTACTCGCCGTTCGCCAAACGCTGATCGCCAGCGCCTTTGCACTCAGCATCGCAACAGCGTGGGGTTTTCTGGAAAGCTTCGACGTCGTCGGCCACGTCGACAGCTATTACATCGCGGTGCTGTGGTTCGGCGGCCTGGGCGTCGGCGCGTGCGTCAACCAGTTCGCGCCCGCAGGCAGGGCGGCATGAGCGCCGCCCGCAACGACCCGGCCTTTGGGGCCTATCTTCGCCGTTTTTTCCCGACGATGGCGCTTTATGTGGTGCTCGTCTGGGCATCACCTTACGCGATACTCGCAACCGGCGTGACCGGGCCCCTGCTCTGGGTGATTGCTATTCTGCCGGCGCTGCCGCTGATGGCGGTTTTCTGGATCATCGGGCGGCTGCTGATCGAACTGCGCGACGAATATATCCGCATGCTGCAGATTCGGCAGGCGCTAGTCGCTACCGGCTTTGCAATGTCAGCGGCCAGCGGCTGGGGGTTTCTCGAAATCTATGCTCATGCCCCGCATCTCCCACTGTTCACGGTGCCGATCCTGTGGTTCGCAGGCCTGTTTATCGGATCGCTCGTCAATATTGTCCTTGAACGACGGATGGGTGAGCGGTGAAGAACCGCCTTCGCGTGCTCCGCGCCGAACGCGAGTGGAGCCAGCAGGATCTGGCCGAGCGGCTGGAGGTCTCGCGCCAGAGCGTCAACGCAATCGAGACCGGCCGCTACGATCCGTCGCTGCCGCTTGCCTTTCGCATCGCCGAACTTTTCGGGCTGGCGATCGAAGACATTTTCATCAACCCGACCAAGGATCGTTGATCATGAACAACTGGATGCTGCGCTTTTCTCTGGCGGTACTCGCCCCCTTGGCGATCCTGACGCCCGATGCCGGCCATTGCCGGTCAGCCCGCCCTGCCGACGCAACCGCCGAAGAACGGCTGCCCCACATCTCTGTCGT
>JAIELC010000097.1 GCA_019753375.1 Sphingomonas sp. | reverse complement strand
AAGACGACGAGTTGGGCTTCTTCCATGGCGACCGCCGCGGTCAGTGTTTCCACCTGCCCCCTGCCGATCAATGTCTTGGGCTGGGCCGCCCGTACGCG
Source organism: Sphingomonas sp. (assembly GCA_019753375.1). Lineage (GTDB taxonomy): Bacteria > Pseudomonadota > Alphaproteobacteria > Sphingomonadales > Sphingomonadaceae > Sphingomonas. Next base: position 20,267 of record JAIELC010000097.1, on the reverse strand, counting down.
AAACGCCACACGGTCAACGACATTCAAGCCGATTGCCGCCGCAAGCCCCGCCGTTTCTTCAAGACGCGCCTCGGTAGACCGCGATGCCACTCCCTGCTCGGGCAGCACCACGATGGCCTTGCCGCCGCGCGCAAACTCGCCGCGATCACGCTCGAAACCGTTACTCAATCGTCGTCCGGACCGCTGGCTTCCTCAGCGAGATTAAGCGGATGGGTGGGTTGGATGGTCGATACCGCGTGCTTGTACACCAGCTGGGCCATCTCGTCCCGCTTCAGCAGCATGCAAAACAGGTCGAACGCGGCAATATTTCCCTGCAACATCACCCCGTTGACAAGAAACATTGTGACAGGATCTTCGGATTTGCGAACCGCATTCAAAAAAACTTCCTGCAGCAGGGGGGGCTTTTTCTGAGCCTCACCCATCGCCTGGGAAATCGCGGCGGTATCAATCGGGCCCGATGGCATGATGGTAGAAATCGCGTGCTTGTAAATAAGCTGCGATTGACCATCGCGACGCAACAGCACCGAAAAATTGTCGAACCACGTGACGATGCCCTGAAGTTTGACGCCCTTGACCAAGAACATCGTCACGGGTGCCTTTGATCGGCGCAGCGCATTTAGAAAGAGATCTTGGAGCGAAGCTTGTTTGTCGGCCATGGTCATGCCCTTTGTTATTGGCGAGGTATGCCTCGCGATGCGCCGGTTCCCGGCGTCGGATTTTCACACCTTAGCTGGCGTGTATTGGCAAAGTTAGGGAGCCGATGGGGCCGCGTCTATACGCGCCGCTTACTGTAGTGCGATTTATATCATTCGTCGCTGCGGGTTTCAGTAATGCCCAGCAGTTTCAACTTTCGGTGCAGGGCTGATCGTTCCATGCCGATGAACGTCGCGGTGCGTGAAATATTGCCGGAAAACCGCCTGATCTGAACCCGTAGATACTCGCGTTCAAAAATCTCGCGCGCCTCGCGAAGCGGCGTCCCGATAATCGCTGTCGCCACCGAACCCACCCCCAGATCGGCCTGATCGCCCAGTACTTCGCCCGGCAGCAGATCAAGATCGATCTGGCCGATGCGATCACCCGGTGCCAGAATGACCGTCCGCTCGACAACATTGCGAAGCTGGCGGACATTGCCGGGCCATTCATAGGATTGCAGCGCCACCATGGCATCGGCGGCGACTTCGGGGGTTGGGACGCGCCGCTCTGACGCGTAATGCGCCACAAAATGGGCGACCAGCGCCGGAATATCCTCGCGACGTTCGGCCAGCCCCGGAATGCGGACCGGCACAACATTCAACCGGTAATATAGATCTTCGCGGAAGCGGCCTTCTGCAATCTCCTGGGTCAGGTCGCGCGCCGTGGCGGATACAACGCGCACATCGACGCGGACGACGCGTTGCCCGCCGACCCGGGTAAAGCTCTGGTCCGTTAAAACCCGCAGAATTTTTGCCTGGGTTGCCATCGGCATGTCCGCGATTTCATCAAGAAACAGGGTGCCGCCATGCGCCTGTTCAAGCAGGCCTGGGCGAATAATGCCCTCGCCTTCCTCGATGCCGAAAAGCTCCTCTTCCATGCGCTCGGGCGACATGCGCGCCGCGCTGACCACGACAAATGGCGCACTTGCGCGTTGACTCCAGCCGTGCAGCAACCGTGCCGCGACTTCCTTACCGACGCCCGCGCCCCCCATGATCAGGACCCTGCTGCCGGTCGATGCGACCCGCTTCAATGTCGCGCGGACACCATTGATCGCGGACGAACTGCCCGTCAGATCATCTTCGCGGCCCGCCGATGCCCGCAGCGAGGCGATTTCTCGCTTCAACCGTTCGGTCTCGGTTGCGCGTTCGACAAGCAGCAGCAGACGGTCCGCCTCGAATGGTTTTTCAATAAAATCGGTGGCGCCCCGCCGAATGGCGGCCACCGCTGTGTCCAGACTGCCATGGCCGGAAATGACGAGCACCGGGATCGTCGGATCAAGCCGCTTCAGCTCATCGAGCAGTTCAAGTCCGTCAAGGCGCGACCCCTGCAACCACACATCGAGCAGGACCAACGATGGTCGTCGGGTCGCAAAAGCCTCCAGCGCAGCGTCGCTGTCGGCGGCTGACCGGGTTTCATAGCCCTCATCTTCCAGAACGCCGGAAACCAGATCGCGGATATCGCCCTCATCGTCGACGACAAGAATATCGAGTGCCATTGCTTAACCGTTCCGTACTGGGGTCAGTGCAGCGAGCCTGTCGCCACCGGCATTGTCGCCTTCGTCCACCGGAGTTTCTGCCAACTGCGCCAGGACATTGGTATCAAAACACAATGTCACCATCGTGCCGCCGCCATCGCGATCGGCAAAACTGATCGTACCAAAATGTTCCTCAACAATCTTTTTGACAATCGCCAGCCCGAGCCCCGTGCCGCGACTCCGGGTGGTCATATAGGGTTCGACGATGCGCTCGCGTTCGATTGGCAAGCCAATCCCGTTGTCGGTCACCGTAATCGTCTGCGATCCATTATCGCCAACAGCGATGGCGAGATCGATGGAGCCCGACTGTTTGTCCTCGCGCGCTGTAATCGCCTCAACCGCGTTTTTGACGATATTGGTCAGCGCCTGACCCAGTTGCCGGCGATCACACACCAGCATGGGCGATGGATCGGGATAATGGATTGAAAACGCGATGTTCGGGTGCGCTACTTCGTGCAGGAACAGGGTTTGCCGGGCGATATCGACGACTGACTCTGCCCTGAATATTGGCTTTGGCATCCTGGCGAACGACGAAAACTCATCGACAATCCGGCGCAAGTCACCCACCTGGCGTCCGATTGTTCCGGTCAATTTGGCAAAGGTGCCATCATCCTCGCCAATCTGCTTGCCATAACGGCGCTGCAAGCGTTCTGCGGCAAGCTGGATAGGCGTCAGCGGGTTTTTGATCTCGTGGGCAATACGGCGCGCAACGTCTGACCATGCGGCACGGCGCTGGTCAAGCAACTGTTGGGTAATATCGTCAAAGGTCAGGATCGGTCCGGCGTCTGCCCGCGCAATTTTGACGGCCAGCGTGCGAGCTTCACCAATTGCGGTCATCTGGACCACTGCCTCGCGTTTGTCGCCGGTCAACAGACCGGCAAGTTCGGGCGCAATTTCTGCCAGCGGGCGCCCGACCGCAGCCGCATCATCGGTGCCCAACAACGCCTTTGCAGAATTGTTGATCAACCTGACACGGTGGCTCTCATCGACATAAATCACGCCCGCCGTCACGCCTGAAACGACCGCCTCGATCAGCGCCCGGCGGCTGTCCAGCTGTTGATTGGCCGTCACCAGCGCGTCAGTCTGCTCCTGAAGCCTGCCGGTCATGGCGTTAAAGGCGTTGGCCAAGGTGCCCACTTCATCCTGGCTGGTGGGCGCGGCAACGCGGGCGGTCAGATCGCCGCCTTCCACCTTGCGCGCCGCTGCGACCAGATCATTGACCGGCCGAACCAACCGGTCCGCGACTGCGAGCGCGATCCAGACCGCAATGCCGACAATCAGCAGCGAAAGCGCCAGCAACGCCGCATTGAAGCGCAGCTGAATGCTTCGTGATCGGGCGAGCAGCGAGCGATAATCGGCCAGCACCGATTCAGCACGCTGCGACTGTACGCTCATCGCCCGGCCGTCGGTGATCCGCCCGGCATAAAGATACAGGTTCTTTGATCCGGGCAATTGCAGCATGACTTCAACCCGGTCGCCCTTGTCGATCACCATGCTGTGGCGCGTCTCGCGCAGATTGCTGATGATTTGCGGGGTCAGTTCGTGGGACAGATCGCGATCATAAGGATTGACCAGCGCCAGGGATTGCACCGTACCGCTGGCATCGACCGAAAAAATCGCCGCTTCGCTGAGGTTACGGTAGAAGACCTGCTTGCCGAAATATTCGGAGAACGGGCGCGAGTCCATCGGCATCGCGTTGAGCGCGCCCGACAGATCGGAGGCCATGGCAATCGCTTCGCCATCCCAGCGATTGAGCATTTCGCTGTAGGAAGCCCGGGCCAGCGCATTCGCGTTTTCAAGGATATTGCGCGCCTTGTCGGAATACCAGAACTGGACGCCATATTGGAACAGCAGCGACGCAAAGATCGTCACCAGCAGCATCGGTACCGCCGCCAGGACCGAAAACAGGGCAACCAGCCGCACATGCAACCGCGCTTTGCCGCCAATCGGTGACCGCGCCGCCCGCCGCATCGCGACCCTGCGCCCGATGAGCACCAGCAGGCCAATGCCGGTAAACAAATTGGCCACCAGCAACAGCGCCACCAGCGACGGGGCGAGCAATTTGTGCGGATCGGTCGTGGCGGTGATGATAAAATAGCTTGCCGCCGCAATTGCCCCGGCAAGCGCGACCGCACCAGCTTCTATTGCCGGGGTCACCCGGACACCATCCACCAAGCGGGACGCCCAAGGCAAAGACGGTTCAGCGGTGGTCATCGTGGCTTTGATACAACAATAGCGTTGCACAGAAAACACATAATCGATCAGCCAATAGTGTCGGATGCTCTGTTTGGGGTTTCAATCAGGCGTAATTGTGACGATCATTGCTCGTCATTGGGGTCTATACCAAGCTGATCAAGGCGCTTGCGCAGTGTATTGCGGTTGATTCCGAGCGCGCGAGCAGCGCGGAGCTGGTTCTGGCCGTGGCGCGCGAGCATTGCGATGATCAGGGGGCGCTCCACCTCTCCGATGATCCGGTCATACAAGGTCCCGTCATCCAGCGCTGCGGGCTGTTCAAGGCCGAGCTGGGCCAGACGGGAATAGACAGCCGCGCCAAAACCCTGCGCACCACCTTCGGCGTGCAGCGTCGACGCGACGGGCGTGCCAAGGGTCGCCGCAATTTCGGCGGCATTGATTGGTTCATTGCGACCCAGCACCGCGATCCGCCGCATGATGTTTTCCAGCTCGCGGACATTGCCGGGCCAATCATAGGCCTCGAGCGCCGCAATCGCGTCGTCATTCAGCACGCGCCGCGGCAAACCCTGCTGTCCCGCGCGATCAAGAAAGTGGCGGGCGAGCAGCGCGATGTCCTGCCGCCGTTCCCGAAGCGCCGGCAACGCTACCGGCACGACATTCAGCCGATAAAACAAATCCTCGCGGAATTGGCCATTGGCCACCAGGCTCGTCAACTCCCGGTTGGTGGCCGCGAGGATACGAACATCAGCCCGGATGGCCCGGGATCCGCCAACGGTTGTGAATTCTCCGGACTGGAGAACCCGCAACAACCTGGTCTGGGCGTCCATCGGCATGTCGCCAATTTCATCGAGGAAAAGTGTGCCCCCCGCTGCCTGTTCGAACTTACCGGCCGACCGCGCCTGCGCCCCGGTAAATGCGCCGCGCTCATGACCGAACAATTCCGCTTCGATCAGATCTCTTGGGATGGCCGCCATGTTGATGGCGACAAATGGTTGTCGGCGACGCGGCCCCAGATCGTGGATGGCCTGGGCTACAAGCTCCTTGCCGGTGCCGGATTCGCCCGAAATCAGGACCGTCAGGTCGTTCGACACCACGCGCGCGATGATGCGATAGACGTCCTGCATCGCCGACGACCGGCCAATCAACGGAAGCGCCGCGTCTGCGTCATCCAGGGCATCGCGCCGTGATGGCTCGCCGCGATCCATTGCCGCCCGCACCGCGCGGGTCAGCGCATCAAGATCGAACGGCTTGGGCAGGTAATCATAGGCGCCGACTTCGGTCGCCCGCACCGCGGTGGTCAGCGTGTTCTGCGCCGACAAAATGATGATCGGCAACAATGGATGCTGCGCAACCAATGCCGCGGCGGCGTCCAGTCCGCTGCCGTCGGGCAGGACCACATCAGAAACCAGCACGTCCGGCACCGCCACCGCCAGCGCGGCACGCATCTCGGCAAGCGAGGCAGCGGTCCGCACGTTATGCCCTGCCCGCCGGAGCGACTGGCCGACGACGGTGCGGATTGCCGCGTCGTCATCGACGACCAGAATATCTCCCATGCTGATTACGCTCCCGCCCGCGGCAGCAGGATGCGAAACACCGTTCGACCCTGCTCTGCCTCGCGTTCATATTGGACAATACCCCCCATGTCGCGGACCAGCTTGTCCACCAGCGCCAGCCCAAGCCCCTGCCCTTCGGGCTTGCCCGATATAAAGGGATCAAACAGATGGTCAGCGATATCGGCGGGTGCCCCGGGGCCATTATCGACGACGCAAAGTTCAATGGGCAACGGGCGGCGTGGCTTGCCGGCACCCGCACTTACGGACATCCCGTGTCGATAGGCAGTGGTCAGCGCGATGCGCGGATCCGCTTGCCTGGCTGTCGCCTCGGCGGCGTTCTTGATCAGGTTCAGGACGACCTGAAGCAGGGCATCGCGGTCAATCAGCACGGGGGGTAACGACGGGTCAAAACGCTCTTCGATTGAAACGCCGCGCGCAAAACCTGCCAGCGAAACCTTTCGCGCATGGTCCAGCAGCGGATAGATGTTTTGGGCCGTCAGCGACAGCGGTCGGGTATCGGTAAAATCCTGCATCCGGTCGATCAACGCGGCGATCCTGTCCACCTCGGTCGTGATCAACATGGTCAGATCGTCGCTCTCCGCGCTCATCCCTGCTAGCAATTGCGCCGCGCCGCGAATGCCCGACAGCGGATTCTTTATCTCGTGCGCCAGCATCGCGGCCGCGCCAACCGCCGCGCGCGCCGCGGCCCGGTCGGTAGCCCCAACCCGTCGTGAGGTGGCGGCGTTGTGCAGCACAATGGTGCGCCAGCCTGGATGATCGGGGATGATGGATTCGATATAATCCACCCGGACGCGACCACCTCTCACCAGATCGATCGACACGTCATAGGTCGCAAAGTCGCGCTCCTCGCGCCGCGTTTGCGCGCCCGGCGGCAGCACAAACACCGCCTCGAGCGGCTGCCCCGCCATGGCCCGTTCAGACAGGTTGATCAGCGCCTCTGCCGCGCCGTTCGCGCGTACTATTTTTCCATGGTCATCAATGACCATCGCCGCCACCGGCAACGCCGCAAAAAGCTCGGCAAAACCTGGGGCGCCGCTGATATCGGGACCGCAATCAGGCAGCGGCGCGGACACGCCAGGGCGCATAAAATTCGGCCAGCATTGCCAGCACCACCTTTGGATCGTCCTGCTGGTTCACACGATTGCGGAATTCGGCAGATCCGTGCAGCCCGCGCGTATACCAGCCGATGTGCTTGCGTGACAGGTTAACCCCGGTGTGGACATCATACAGGTCCAGCATCGCGTGATAATGGTCGACAATCAGATGATATTGTTCATCGATGCTCGGATCTTCAAGCCTGCGCCCGGTCGCGAAATATTCCATTACCTGACCCAGCAGCCATGGGCGCCCATAAGCACCCCGTCCGATCATGACACCATCCGCCCCCGACTGATCAAGCGCGGCGACGGCATCATCAATCCCGCAAATATCGCCATTGACGATCACGGGAAGCGAAACCGCCTCCTTGACCCGGCGAACAAAGCCCCAGTCGGCCGATCCCTTATACATCTGGCAGCGGGTGCGGCCATGAACGGTGATCATCCTGATCCCCAAATCCTCAGCAATACGCGCCAATTCGGGCGCATTCAGGCTGGCGTGATCCCAGCCCATCCGCATCTTCAGCGTGACCGGCACCTTCACGGCCTCGACCGTTGCCCTGATGATGCTGGCCGCCAGCGGCAAATCGCGCATCAAGGCCGATCCAGCATCGCCATTGACGATTTTTTTGACCGGGCAGCCCATGTTGATGTCGATGATCGAGGCACCGCGATCTTCATTCAGTCGCGCCGCCTCTGCCATGTCACCGGGTGAACAGCCCGCAAGCTGCATCGACACGGGTTCTTCGACCGGGTCCCAGGTTGCTTTCTGGATCGACTGGCGCGTTTCACGGATCATCGCCTGACTTGCGATCATTTCCGTTACGTTCAGTCCCGACCCATAGCGCCGCACGATCCGCCGAAACGGCATGTCGGTCACGCCGGTCATTGGCGCGAGCAGCACGGGGCTGTCGATCCTCACCGGACCGATCTGGATGGGCGTAAGCTGGGTCATATCTGCCTAAAAATCGGGCAGCACTTAGGCGAATGCGGCATCCCTGGCAAGACTGGCGGCTAATCGGCGCTTGGGCTAGGGGCGGTTGAATGAGTTTTGCATCCAATCCCCCAAAAACGGTGGCCGTGATTGTCGCCGCGGGCGGCGGCACGCGCGCCGGGCGCAATCTGCCGAAACAATATGTGCCTGTCGCCGGGCTGCCGATGATCGCGCACAGCGTCAACGCCTTCAGCACCCATCCTGCCATTACCGACGTGATCGTTGTTATCGGCGCGGGTCAGGAAGCGATGCTCGCGGCCGCTGTCGGCGATGTGCGGTTCGTCACCGGCGGCGCCACGCGGCGCGAATCGGTCAGCAATGGGTTGTCCGCCATCGAGCAATCAGGGGGTGCCGACCGGGTATTGATCCATGATGCCGCGCGGCCATTTTTGTCGTCGACCATGATCGACCGGTTGCTGTCGGCGCTTGATGCCCATGGCGGGGCCATTCCTGCCCTGCCCGTTGCCGATACCCTGGTGCGTTTTGGCGGCGGGGTAATGCAAGACAATGTGCCACGCGACGGGCTATACCGGGTACAAACGCCTCAGGCGTTCCAGTTTGATATTGTGGTTGCAGCGCATCGTGGTTGGCCAGACAGTGCAGAAGCAACTGATGATGCGCAGATGGTTCGCGATACGGGGCATTCCGTAACACTTGTTGAGGGCGATGTGATGCTCGAAAAAGTAACCTTTCCGGCGGATTTCGATGCGGCCGAGGCCCGCGCAGCGCGCCCGATGATCAGCCGCAGCGCCAGCGGCTATGATGTTCACCGGCTGGAAACCGGTGAGGAATTATGGTTGGGAGGCGTGCTGATCCCGCATGACAAAGGCCTGTCGGGCCACAGTGATGCCGATGTGGCGTTGCACGCGATTACCGATGCCCTTCTCGGCACGATCGGCGCCGGCGATATCGGCACCCACTTCCCGCCCAGCGATGCGCAGTGGCGTGGGGCCGCATCGTACAAGTTTCTTCAGCACGCGGCGTCGCTGATCGCCGCAGAGGGCGGGATCATCGATTTCGTAGATCTGACGCTGATTTGCGAGGCGCCAAAAATTGGCCCGCACCGCGATGCCATGAAGGCACGCATTGCCGATCTTCTGTCGCTTGACCCGCGGCAGGTCAGCATCAAGGCAACCACGACAGAACGACTGGGCTTCACCGGACGCGGTGAAGGCATTGCGGCGCAGGCAATGGCAACCGTTCGTGTGCCGGGTGTCGCCTGATGCGTCGGCTCGGTGTCCCCGCCGCTGTAGCATTGATGCTGGCAGCCGGATCTTCTGCGGCGCAAACGACGCTTAGCATTACCCTGCCATGCGTCAGCCAGCCTGACGCAGAAGCGCTTGTTACCGCCATCCTGCCCGATCTGATCGAAAATGTCGGCCAGATCTGCACGCCGGTGCTGCCCGCCAATGCGTTGTTAAGGCAGACCACGGGCCCGTTCATCGCCAAATATCGCGCAGAAGCCGACATTGCCTGGCCGCGTGCGCAATCGGGCCTGACAAAGCTGGTTGGCGGCGGTTCGGATCTGTTGCTGGCGACCAATATGGCGCGCCCGCTGGTTGGTACATTGCTGACCCCGGTCCTGACCCGCAACGTCCAGCCAGCGGATTGTCCGGCGCTGGAACGGATTGTCCGGTTAATCCAGCCTCTGCCCGCCGCCAATGCGGCTCCGCTTTTTGTTCAGATACTGCAGTTTTCCGATGCGAAGCGAAAAGACAAGGCCGGTAAGCCGACCCTGCCAATCTGCCAGACGGGGACTAAATGAGCATGGATACCATCTTGCCGACCGAGCTGGTCGCGCTTGCCCGGCGCGTTGTCGAAGAAAATCGGGCAGCGAATCGGCGGATTGTGCTGGCAGAAAGCTGTACCGGCGGTCTGGTCGCGGCGGCCATTACCGAAATCCCGGGATCGTCCGACGTGCTTGAAGTCGGCTTTGTTACTTATTCGAACGAAGCCAAGAAGGATAATATCAACGTGCCGCGCGACCTGCTTGAAACATTCGGTGCGGTATCGATCGCGGTAGCGTGGGCGATGGCGCAAGGCGCTTTGGAAAAGAGCACGGCGGACGTTGCGGTTGCCATCACCGGCGTTGCCGGCCCGGGCGGCGGCACCGATAAAAAGCCCGTCGGTACCGTGGTTTTCGCCCGGGCGGAACGCGGCAAAGATCAGTCGGATGTGGTCGCCGACCGCCGCAACTTCGGCGATCTGGGGCGGGGTGGTGTACGACTTCAGGCGGCGCTTTGTGCGCTCGAATTGCTGTTGCCGCCCTCAGCAACGGCGCCAGCTGCGTAAAGGACGGCAGCACGCGCTTCAAAAGCATCGGTCATTTTCCTGAGCGCCCGGTCGAACACTTGCCCGGCCAATGCCTCGAACACCCGATTCTTGAACGCAAAATCCACCGAAAAATTGACAAGGCAGCCGCCCTTGCCATCGGGCGTGAAGCCCCATTCATTGCGCAGATATTTCAGCGGACCGTCCAGATAATCGACATGGATGCGATTGGGGCGCGCTTTATCGACGCGCGACGTAAATGTCTCGCGCAGACCCTTAAAGCCAACGATCAGATCCGCGACCATCTGGACACTGGAGCTCGACCGGATGCGGACGCCAACCACCCAGGGCAGGAACTCGCCGTACCGCGCGACATCAGCCACCAGATCGAACATCTGTTCGGGGCTGTAGGGCAGCACGCGGGTTTCGGTATGTCGAGGCATGTTACCGCGCCAGTTGCGCTTCGCGTGCCGACCGCAGACGAGCGAAATCATCGCCGGCATGGTAGCTCGACCGGGTCAGCGGAGAGCTGGCAACCAGCAGAAAACCCTTGGCCCGGGCAATCGCAGCATAGGCGTTGAAGCCCTGTGGCGTCACGAACTCGGCAACCTTGGCGTGGCGCGGGGTCGGCTGCAGATATTGCCCCATTGTCAGGAAATCGATGTCCGCCGAGCGCATATCGTCCATGACCTGATGCACTTCCAGCCGCTCCTCGCCCAGACCCAGCATGACGCCCGATTTGGTGAAGATCGACGGGTCATGGCGCTTGACGCTTTCCAGCAGGCGCAACGATGCATAATAGCGTGCACCCGGGCGGATCGTTGGGTAGAGGCGCGGAACGGTTTCCAGATTGTGATTATAGACGTCTGGCCCTGCGGCCACGATCGCTTCGACCGCGCGCTGGTGCTTGTTGCGAAAATCGGGCGTCAGGATTTCGATCGTGGTCGCGGGCGTCGTCCGGCGCAGCGCCTCGATCACCTTCACAAATTGGCTGGCGCCGCCATCGGGCAGATCGTCGCGGTCGACCGACGTGATCACGATATGCTCAAGACCAAGCTCGGCCGCCGCGGTCGCGACATGGTCGGGCTCCAGCGCATCGACGGCGCGCGGCATGCCTGTCTTGACGTTGCAAAAGGCGCAGGCCCGGGTGCAGGTGTCGCCCAGGATCATCACCGTGGCGTGCTTCTTGGTCCAGCATTCGCCGATATTGGGGCACGCCGCCTCTTCGCACACGGTCGCAAGGTTTAACCGCCGCATCAGTGCCTTGGTTTCGGCAAATCCAACGCTGGTCGGCGCCTTGACGCGAATCCAGTCGGGTTTGCGCTGGCGTTCCGAGCCGGGGCGATCGGAATCAGGGAGGCCGGGGCGGGCAAGCGGGGTAAGCTCGTTCATAATCGCCAAATAGCGCGTGATGCCGGGTCTTGCCACCCCTTCGCGATGCTGCGACATGCGGCGATATGGCTGGATTTGACGCACTGCTGACCGGGTATCACCGCTTTCGCACCGACGATTGGCCGCGCCATCGGGCGCGCTGGGCAGAATTGCGCGACGGGCAGAGCCCGAAGATCATGGTCATCGCCTGTTCCGACAGCCGCGTTGATCCTGCGCAGATTTTTGACACTTCGCCCGGCGAAATGTTCGTCGTCCGTAATGTGGCTAATCTTGTCCCGCCCTTTGAGCTCGACGGATCGCGCCACGGCGTGTCGGCCGCGCTGGAATTTGCGGTCACGCAGCTCGAAGTGTCGGAAATCCTTGTCCTCGGCCATGGCTCTTGTGGGGGCGTTAAAGCAGCGCTTACGCGCTCTTTTGAGGGGCGCGCACCCGGTGCGGGCGGTTTTATCGCGCATTGGGTCGATATGCTCGATGCGGCGCGGGACCGCATTGTCGCGCAGTACGGCACCGGCGCGCTGGCGCTTCACGAGATGGAGCTTGAAACGGTGCGCGTCTCGCTGCGCAACCTGCGCACCTTCCCCGGCATTCCCGACCGCGAAGCGGCGGGAACGCTCCGGTTGCGCGGTGCGTATTTCGCGATTGCCGATGGTGTCCTGCACATCATGGACGATGCCGGCGCATTTTGCCCGGCCTGACCCTAGTCACGAGCGGAGACCTGCATGAAAGCCCAGACGATGCGTCGCGTGCGACAATGGCACCTTTACCTGGGGCTGTTCTTTGCACCGATGCTGTTGCTGTTTGCCATTAGTGGGGCGTTCCAGACGTTCCGGCTGAATGAGCCCAAGGGGTTTGGCGGCACCCCGCCGGCGGCGCTGGTCTGGATAGCAGCCATCCACAAAAATCAGGGCCCGCCAGGCGACAAGCCGCGCCGGGCCGCAGAGCCTGACCTTAAACGATCGCCGGCCAGGGAAACGGCCGCTGTTGCCGGCGGCAAGGCTGGCGCCAGTGCCAGCGCCAATGCGCGACTGCCGCTTAAAATCTTCGTTGTCCTGCTGGGCGTCGCGCTAGCGCTGTCGACCCTGCTGGGCATGATGATCGCGCTCAACAGCCGGGCCACCCGCCTTACCGGGGTCATCATGCTCGTCCTGGGGACGGCACTACCCATCATCCTGCTCAAGATGCAGGGTTAGCCCCGCTTCCCAAACGCCTTGCGCGCAATCTTTTCCAGCTCTGGATCAAGCGGCGGCGGATCCATGGGCACATGCGCTTCCAGCGCGTCGGCAATCGCGGTCAGCGCCGCAATGCGCGCCGATTTCTTGTCATTGCCGTCGATAATCGTCCACGCACCCCAGCGCGTGTCGGTCCGCCGGAACATCTCTGCCATCGCATCCAGATACTCGGCCCGCTTTGCCCGGTTGCGATAATCGTCGACCCCGGTTTTCCAGCGTTTCCAGGGATGATCGATGCGGTCTTTCAGCCGGATATCCTGGGTATTTTGGGTCACATGGATGAACAATTTGACCAGCGCGGTGCCCGAATCAACCTGCTGCGCCTCAAATTCGTTGATCTCGTCATAGCCGCGGCGCCATTCAGCTTCGGTGGCATAGCCTTCGACGCGTTCGACCAGAACACGCCCATACCAGCTGCGGTCAAAGACGCTGATGTCGCCATTCATCGGCAAACGCTTCCAGAAGCGCCACAGAAAATGCCGGGCCTTTTCTTCGGGTGATGGCGCGGAAATCGGCCATACCTCATAATAGCGCGGGTCCCATTCGCTGGTCAGCCGCTTGATGATGCCGCCCTTTCCCGCAGCATCCCAGCCTTCCAGCATCACAACCGAACGCTTGCCATGGCAGATGTGCGCGACCTGGATATGCGCCAGCCGCTTTTGCACCGCGGCCAGATCATCGTCATAATGACCCGCATAGGGCGTACCGGCCTCAAACGATTTCAGGTCAATCATCGGGCACCTTCGTTCAATGGATCGCCAATAGTCCATGTACCGCGTCGCCTGAGGACGAGCCAGTAATAGGCGATGGAGAGCGCAACCTGTGCAGCCGTCATGATCAGCCCCGGTCGCCCCTCCTCAACATCCAGCCAGCTCGTCCAGACAATATAGGCCAACGCCGTCAGCGTGACGATCGGCGCCAGCGGATACAGGGGCATGCGATAGGGCGCGTTGGCGGTGATGCCCCGGTGACGCCCGATGATCGCCGCCAGACTGATCCCGGCATAGATGGCGACCAGCCCGGTGCCGCTCACAACCAGCAAGACCTGCAGCGGCATCAGGCAGCATAAAGTGCCGATCCCGCCGCCAATCAGCGTGGCAATCCACGGGGAGCCAAGCCGGGGATGGATAGCCGCCATCAGCGGGTCAATCGGTATGCCCCAGCACCGATCGCGCGCGGTTGAATAAAAGAACCGCGCACACGCCAGCACACAGGCAATGATCGCGTTGACGATGGCGATGACAATCGCAATCGCGACCAGATTGGATACCGTCGACCCGGCGCGCTGCCGGACCATCATGCCAAACGGGTCGTCACTGGCCAGCGTGGCCGCCAGATCGGGTGCGCTTACCAATATGGCGACCAACGGGACGATCTCAAAAATCAGCGTCAGCCCCAACGCCCATAGGATGGATCGCGCAATGCGCTTGGGCGCATCGAGCATTTCCTCCCCGAAATATACCGCCGCGCCGTAGCCGTTGAGCGCAAAAATCGCGATCGTCGCGGCGACCCCGATCGACGCGGGATCAACGGGGATCAGGGCCTTGCCGCTGGTCATCACCGGCTGCAACAGCAGCGCCAGCGATGATCGGATGGCTGACCCGAAGCCAAGCCATACCACGACTGCCAGGGCAATAACTTCGACCAGCAGGAAGATGCCGGTGACCAGGGCATTGACGCGGATCTGGAGCAACGCAACCAGCGTTGCCGATGCCACAACCGCCATGGCGACCGGCACCGGCGCCAATCCGGGGATCAGACCCGACAGCAAGGCGCTGACACCCAGCGCGATTGCTGGCGGAAAAAACAAGTTATTGAAGACATTGACGCCCAGCATCACGAACCCGGCAAGCGGGCCAAGCGTATGGGTCACAGCCACATATTCGCCCCCCGTCACCGGCCAGGCAGATGAAAGTTCGGCATAGATAAAGGCCGTCGCCACGCACACCAGCCCGGCCAGGATCATCGCCCACACCGCGCCCGTGCCCGCCGCGCGCAGCATACCCGGGACAATCACAAAGACCGACGACGCCGGCGACGTCACCGACAATGTCAGAAACAACACCCCCGCCACGCCAAGGCTGCGCAGCAAGGGTCTGGGCGCGTCGGGGATCAGCTGATCGTCAAGCATGGCCGACCCGTAATGGTCGCCACAGGTCGATTAATCGACGGCGATTTGCGCCCCGATCCAGCGTTAGGTCGCAGGCTTGGCCGCCGGCGCATCGCCGACAACGCGGATGTTCAGCTCTCGCAACTGCTTTGCCGTTGCGAAATTTGGCGCGCCCATCATCAGATCTTCGGCCTTTTGCGTCATCGGGAACGTAATGACCTCCCGGATGTTCGGTTCATCGGCCAGCAGCATCACGATACGATCAACGCCGGGGGCCGATCCGCCATGCGGCGGCGCGCCAAATTTGAACGCGTTGATCATGCCCGCGAAATTGGTGTCGACTTCGGCCTGCGTATACCCGGCAATCTCGAACGCCTTGTACATAATCTCTGGCCGATGGTTTCTGATCGCGCCCGACGACAATTCCACGCCATTGCAGACAATGTCATATTGATAGGCAAGGATATCCAGCGGATCCTTCGTTTCCAGCGCTTCCAGCTCGCCTTGCGGCATGCTGAAGGGGTTATGGCTGAAATCGACCTTTTTCAGATCCTCATCATATTCGAACATCGGAAAATCGACGATCCAGCAGAATTCAAATCGGCTGGCGTCGATCAGGTCAAGCTGTTCGGCGACGCGGGTGCGCGCGAGACCCGCAAGCTTGGCCGCCTGCGCCTCCTTGCCGGCAGAAAAGAAGATGCCGTCATTGGGCCCAAGCCCCATTGCGTCGGCAATCGCCTTCATGCCGTCCTGGCCGTGATTATTGGCGATCGGGCCGCCAAACACACCATCCTTCTGGGTCGCATAACCAAGCCCCGGGAAGCCCTCTGATTGGGCCCAGCTGTTCATGTCATCAAAGAATTTCCGGCTCTTTTCGGCGGTGTTCGGCGCGGGTAGCGCGCGCACCACGTCGCCACCGTCCACCATCGATGCAAACCGGCCAAAGCCCGATCCCCGGAAATGGTCGGACACATCCGTGATGATCAACGGATTGCGCAGATCGGGCTTGTCATTGCCATAGTTCAGCATCGATTCCCGATAGGGAATCCGCCGGAAGGGCAGCGCGCTGACGCTGCGGCCCTTGCCCTGCCAATTGGCAAATTCTTCGAACACACCGTGCAGCACCGGCTCGATCGCCGCAAACACATCGTCCTGCGTCACAAAGCTCATTTCGAAATCGAGCTGGTAAAATTCTCCCGGCGACCGATCGGCGCGAGCGTCTTCGTCCCGGAAACAAGGCGCGATCTGGAAATAGCGGTCAAAACCGGCCACCATCAGCAGCTGTTTGAACATCTGCGGTGCCTGCGGAAGCGCGTAGAATTTGCCCGGATGGACGCGGCTCGGCACCAGATAATCACGGGCGCCCTCGGGTGATGACGCGGTCAGGATCGGCGTCTGAAATTCGGTGAAACCCTGATCGATCATCCGCCGCCGCAGCGACGAAATCACGTGGCTGCGCAAAAGAATATTCGCGTGCAACCGTTCACGCCGCAGGTCGAGAAAGCGGTACCGCAGCCGGATATCTTCGGGATATTCGGCTTCGCCGGCAACCGGCATGGGCAGTTCCTGCGCCGCTGACTGGACGGTCGCATCGACAGCGCGCACTTCAATGTCACCCGTCGGCAGATTGGGGTTCAGCGCCCCGTCATCGCGAGCAACCACCTTGCCGGTAATCGTCACAACCGATTCGGGGCGCAGCTTTTCAATCGCCTTGAATGCGGGCCCGCTGACATCGGTGACGATCTGGGTAATGCCATAATGGTCGCGCAGATCGATGAACACCAGATCGCCGTGGTCGCGCTTTTTGTGGACCCAGCCCGACAAGCGGACCTCCTGCCCAACGTGATCGCGGCGCAGTTCAGCGCAGGTGTGGGTTCGATAAACGTGCATTAAATCGTCTCTTTTCCTTGGCGTAGCCCCGGCTGAAGCCGGATCCCCCGCCACCCCGGCCCCGATGGTCCCGGATGGCAGGACGCGCCGACCCGACGCGCGTATGAATGGCGCGCTTTCAGGGGCGCATAGAGCTTTTGTCAACCCGGCATAGCATCGCTATGGGGCGATGATGCATGTTCATGACCTGATAACTGACTCAGCAACGCTCGCCAATCTCTGCACCCGTCTCAGCGCGGCCCCGTTTGTCTGCGTTGATACAGAGTTCATGCGCGAAAATAGCTTTTGGCCCGATCTCTGCCTGATCCAGATCGCCGATGGGAATGAGGCGGCGGCAATTGATCCCAAGGCGCCGGGCATAGACCTGACCCCGCTGCTCGATTTGCTCGTGCACAATGAAGAGGTGCTGAAGATTTTTCACGCCGGCGGGCAGGACCTGGAAATCGTCTATAATTTGACCGGCAAGACCCCCTACCCGCTATTTGATACCCAGATTGCCGCGATGGCGTTGGGTCTGGGCGAACAGGTTGGATATTCCAGCCTGGTCGACAGTTATCTGGGTATTCAGGTCGACAAGGGTGCCCGGTTTACCGACTGGGGACGCCGGCCGCTCGACGCCCGGCAGATCGAATATGCGATCGGCGATGTAACGCATTTGGCGGTCATCTTTCCAAAGATGCTCGAAAAACTGCGCAAAACTGGGCGAGGCGCGTGGCTCGATCAGGAAATGGAGCGGATCGCCGATCCTAAAAATTATGCCAATGATCCCGACGAGGCATGGAAACGTGTCCGCATCCCCGGGCGCAAGCCGGATGTTCTTGGGCGGTTAAAGGCATTGGCGCGGTGGCGCGAACTGGAAGCACAGGGCAAGGATTTGCCGCGCGGCCGGATCGTCAAGGACGAAACGCTCGCCGATCTTGCCGGCCATCCTCCGCGTAAACAGGCGGATCTGGCGAGGGTCCGGGGGCTGTCCGCTGCCTGGGCTGCCAATGACATTGGCGGCCGGTTGATGGCGGCGCTGCAGGATGCGCCGCCGCTGCCCGCCAGTGAATTGCCGGCGCGGGACGACCGCAAACCTGGCCTGGGTAAGGATGGGGCGCTCGTCGCGGATTTGCTCAAATTGCTCCTGAAGATACGGTCGCGTGATATTGATGTCGCCGCCAAGTTGCTGGCGCGGACCGAGGAGCTGGAGGCGCTGGCCGCAGGGCAACGCGACGGCCTGACGCTGTTAGAGGGGTGGCGGTTTGAACAATTCGGGCGGGATGCGCTCGATCTGGTCGAAGGGCGGCTGGGGTTTACCGTGATCAACGGAAAACTGCGCATGACCCGACAGGAATCCGGCGCGTAGTCGGTTGCCGCCCGGCACGAATCGCTCATTGGCCAATGCCAAGCTGCGTTGATCAAACCCCGCTCCCCTCCCGCTTGTGGGCGACGAGGTTGCGGGTGGTTATTGAATATCCAGGGTAGGCTGGCGCCCCAACGCGTTGGCCAGGGCCTTGTACCGGCGTTCGACCGCTTCGCTGTACAGCGCCTGATCGGCGCTGGTCAGGCTTAGGATCAGGTTCGTGCCATCATCGCGAATGCTGGTCCGTTGCAGGGGGCCGGCGAGCCCACCGCTCAACCGTTGCCCCAGTCGCAGGGCGAGGCCCCATGCCATGGCCTGTTTCAGCTCCGCGCTCGTGGCGAGCGCCGGGATCGGATCCGGGCATTCAGCCCCCCCTCCCAATCCGGTGAATAGCGTCTGCGCAATCAGCGCGCGGCCATGCGCGTCAATCGCCACCCAATTGCCGTGGAGCGCGATCTCGACACCGCGCTCGGCCCGAAATTCGGGATTGGCGTGCCAGCCGACATCGGCCAGCAGGCAGGCCGCGTGGCGCAATCGCGCAAGTGCCGCCGGTTCCGAGGCAAAAAGCGGTGCTATCCACTGATCGAGCACATCTCCATGCTCGGCAAACCGTCCCAACCGGCGCCCTTCGTCACGGGCGGCGACGATCAGCGGGTCCTGCGATCGTTCTGTATTTTCCAGCCCGCCGAACAACAGTCCCTCGCGCAGACCAAATGACGACACGATGGTCGTGCTCGACCAAAGGTGTTTGAGCAGCACGCCCAACACCGCAGCAGCATCGCCCAGCATTGGGGCCCGACCCGATGAAATATTGGGAATCGACCGCAATTTGCCCTTGGCAATATGACTAAGCGTGCGGCTCAACCGCGTGATCGCAGCGGGCGCCATTTCATATTGGTGAATGATCGGCAAAGGATAGGCATGGACGCTCATGTCCAGACGCGCCAGCGACCGCCATGATCCACCAACCAGATACAGGGGCAGGCCGGCACCTCGGCCAATCCAGCCAGCTTCATCCAGCAAGCCCGCCACATGCCGATCAAACGATCGGCTCCCCTTCTCACGCAGCTTTGCCACGCGCAGCACCCCAAGCGGGAAAGACACCCGATCATGCACTGCGCCATCGCGCACTCTGACCAGTTCAAGGCTGCCGCCACCAAGATCGCCGACAATCCCATTGGCGTCGGGAATCGCCGAAAGCACGCCCTCCCCCGCCGCAACCGCTTCCTGATCACCCGACAATAGTTCGACGTCGAGGCCAAGCTTTCGGGCACGCTCGATCAGCATCGCGCCGTTTGCGGCATCCCTGACGGCGGCCGTCGCGACGGTGCGGATGCGAGAAACTTCCATCTCGGTCGCCACAGCCGCAAAGCGGGCAAGCGCCATCATCGCCGTATTCAGCGCCTTGGTCTCGATGTTGCCGGTTGCAGAAACCGCGCGGCCCAGACCGGCCATGACCTTTTCATTGAACAGGATCGCAGGCAGGCGCGGCGGCCCCTGATACACCACCAGCCGGATTGAATTCGAGCCGATATCGATGATCGCCGTGCGCGGCGTATTGGGTGCCTCTACCTTGGGCTTTCGAAACAACAAAGTGGCCATGCTACCGACCGACCTAACGGCGCCGGCGCAGCGAGAGCGTGGGCACCGAATCGCTGTTTTCCAACGCCGCGCCACGACCTGAAAGCGATGGATTGGTCATGAAATAGCGATGAAGATTGAACGGCCGTGGTCCAGGATCAACACGGACATAACTGCCATCGGCCTGCAATTCATAGCTTTGTTCATTGTCGATCAGGTTGGCGACCATCACCTGATCAAGAACCTGATCATGGACGGTTTTATTGGTAATTGGCAGCATATATTCGACGCGCCGGTCGAAATTGCGCGGCATCCAGTCCGCCGATGAAATATAGACCTTTGCACCGTCATTGGGCAGCGCTTT